>CALGWE010000591.1:0-24936 GCA_937935915.1 uncultured Clostridia bacterium | reverse complement strand
AACCTTGAATGCTCATTGCCATACTTTTCAATAACATGATTTATCATTCCCACTTGTTCATGCGTTAATGGCTGATTAATATTTTTAAATTTCATATTATCTCCCCACTTTCATAGCTGTATGTAAATAAATATCAGAAAAAAATTTTTATATCAAAATATTAATTATATTATTATTTATATTAGACATTAATTTTCTTATAAAATCAAGCGTTAAATTTTTATCTATATTTCTCTCAAATTTGTCTTTGCTACACACACAAAAAAGCTATCACAAAACTATTTATAGTTTCATGATAGCTTCTTTTCTTTATTTTCCTATGAACATTTGCACCCAGTTGTTACCGTTTGCTTCATATCCAATACCAATATGTGTATATTTAGCATTTAAAATATTTGCTCTATGTCCTGAACTATTCATCCATGCCTTTACAACTTGGGCAGGTGTTGTTTGCCCTTGTGCAATATTTTCAGCTGCTGCTTTATATGTAATACCGAATTTTTTTAACATATCAAATGGTGATCCGTATGTTGGACTTGTATGACTAAAGTATTTGTTTTTATACATGTCTGTTGCTTTTACTCTTGCAACGTTTCTTACACTTTCATCCATTTGAAGTGCACTTAAACCTTGTTTTTGGCGTTCAACGTTTACAAGTCTTAATACCTCATTTTCAAAGGCTGCTTGATTTGTTTCTGGAATACTTGTCTCTGGTTTATTTGTCTCTGGTTTATTTGTCTCTGGTTTATTTGTCTCTGGTTTATTTGTCTCCGGTTTATTTGTCTCCGGTTTATTTGCATTTGGTTTATTTATATTTGGTTTATTTATATTTGGTTTATTTATATTTGGTTTATTTATATTAGGTTTACTTGGTTTTGTCACATTACAGTTTGATGATGTTGACCAAGTTACTTTAATTCCTCTAGCTTCTTGAGTAGTTCCTCTTGCTTGTGCTATTTCTGCAAGCGCACCTTCTGCTGGAGTTGCTACTGACTCATTGTTTGCAGCGACTTCTTCTGTTGTACTTTCTGTAGCTACTTCTTGTGCATATAAATAGTTTGGCACACCTGTAGTTACTGTTAATCCTGCTACTACAAGTAACATCGCTGATTTTGATAATACCTTATTAAATAATTTGTTGTTTTTCATTTTCATGTCTCCTCTTATCGTTAATCTCAATTTGGATTCATTACTCACATAACATATGTGTTGTATTTTGTAATAATTATGTAACAAATCTGTAATATCTATTATACCCTATTTATTCATTTAATCAACCTTTCTGCTACTTCCACTTTCTGTAAATTTAACATTTTGTCTGTTTTTACTCTGCACTTTCATACCTCCTCATCATGAGAAAGCCCACTATTCTAGCCCCATTCAAACCTTGACTCAAACATTTGTTCGAACATATAATGTATGATATAAATAGGCATTATTTCAAGACATAAAATAATCCTTCCTGAAGTAAAGATTTACATATATAGGAGTGAATTTAAGTGAATCGTATTATTTTACATTGTGATCTCAACAACTTCTTTGCTTCCGTAGAATGTCTTTTAAATCCTGATTTAAAACATGTTCCTATGGTTGTAGGAGGCAGTGAAGCTAAAAGACATGGCGTAGTCCTAGCCAAAAATGAATTAGCTAAGAAATATGGCATTTTAACAGGTGAATCTTTATGGTCTGCAAGACAAAAGTGTCCTGAACTTGTTGCCACACCACCTCATCACGATATTTATGTGCATTATTCCAAACTTGCTAGAGAAATATATAGCCGCTTTACCGATTTAGTTGAACCTTTTGGCATCGATGAATGTTGGCTAGATATTACAGGTAGTACCCCTCTGTTTGGTAATGCCTTACAAATTGCCGAAACAATTCGCCAAACTATCAAGGAAGAGCTTGGCCTTACCATCTCAATTGGTGTAAGTTTTAACAAAGTCTTTGCAAAACTAGGTAGTGACCTTAAAAAACCAGATGCAATTACCTATATTCCACCACAAGATTTTCAAAAAATCATATGGTCTCTTCCTGTATCGGACATTTTAGGTGCTGGTAAAGCTACTACTAAAAAGCTAAATCTTTATAGTATGCATACTATTGGTGACTTAGCCCATGCAAAACCTGAGTTTCTTAAACAGATTTTAGGCGAAAATGGGTTACAGCTTTGGAAATATGCTAACGGCCTTGACACTTCTCCTGTTCATAGCTTAAATGCAAAAGAACCGATTAAAAGTATTGGTAATAGTACAACTTTAGCTCATGACCTTACTTCTTTAAGTGAAGTGAAACATATTTTTATGAAACTTGCGGATAAAGTAAGTACAAGACTGCGTCATCAAGAGTTACTTACACGTACTGTTCAAATTTGGGTAAAGGATGCTAACTTTAATGCAAAACAGTATCAAAAGCCTCTTCCTTTTCCTAGTTGCACAGCTAAAGATTTAACTACAATTAGTATGGAGCTTTTTGAATCCCACTGTCATTTTAAAATACCTATTCGTGCTCTTGGTATTCGTGCCCTTAATTTATTAGATGCTCATGAACCTGAGCAGATGAGTTTATTTGAACTTACTAATAATAATCATAAAATTGTAGAGCTTGAAAATTCCTTGGATCTACTTAAATCTAAATATGGAAAAGATATTATTAAAAAGGGTTTGTAACTTTATTTATCAAGTGCATTAACTTCTATATTTACTATCAAGATAACTAAATTAACTTTTTCCTTTTATCCAACTTGAAAAATTTAATGTCATAGGACGGAGACAGGCAGCTACAGTAACGCCTTGATGAGCAGTTTTTGGAATGAGTAATTCCTCTGAATTTGCCCTAGCTAAAGCAGCACGTTCACATACTGAGTCTACCCCTGTAATAGATTGAACAAAAGAAGAAGAAGAAATAGTACCTTTTACAGCTAAGAGTTCATCAGCCGAGTAAGTCGTAAAAGGTAATGCATATTTTTCACAAAAGGCAAGGAGTCCAGCCTCATCTTTTTTTAAATCAATACTCGCTACGCTATGTATAGATTCAAGTGGGAGATTGTTTTTTTCTAAGGTATCAAGAACCAGTGCCTCAATATTTTCAAGAGGTGTATTTCTTTTGCAACCAATACCTAAAACTACTTGTTTAGGTGTAAGTACTAAGGTGTCTTTAAAAGGAAGAGGGGCCTTAGTTGATAATCCTATATAAATACCAAGAGAAACCGTATGATCACAAGCTTCAAAAGGGATAAGCCCATCAGGAAGTGTTTGTGGGAGTGGTAAATCACTTTTGATACCAATATTTATATTTTGTAAAAGTTTGCTTGAGACAGCTTTTGCAAGAGGCATACTATTAATAGTGAGTTCATTTTTCTTGGCAAATACATCCACTGCGAATTTATCATTTAAATCAGTAGCAGTAGAAATAATAGGTGTGCCATTAATAAGTGAAGCTGTTTCTAAAGTAAATTCATTACCACCTCCAATATGTCCAGATAATAGAGAGATAACGAATTGTCCCTTTTCATCAATACATAAGACACAAGGATCAGTTGTTTTACTTTTTATAAAAGGTGCAATCATACGCACAGCAATGCCGCAGGCACCAATGAATACAAGGACATCTTGTGTTTTAAAGCTTTCGCCTACTTGCTCCTTGGCAGAATTAGGGAATGCAGTTAATTTAGGATGTATAGCAAATTGTTTCATCGTATAACAAGTACAATGATGTCCGAGTGTATGATACATATCAGAGAGAGAGAGAGCAAGTTTACTTGCATGCTCTGTAAAAGAAAATAAGTGAATATACATGAGATGTCACCACCATTTTTTAAGTTTATTTAATGAAATAAAGGGGACAGTGAATAAAAAAAGATTTAAGGTTTAATAAAATAACCTGAATAAATTTGATGGGACTTTATGAATTACAAGGAGAATAAACTATATTGAATAGATTATAAGTCAAATTATAAAATAAGGTGTACCTTAAAAAATAAATTGTACCTTTATAAAAAGGGGGAACTGTCTCTTTAAGGGGAAAATGTAATAAGATAATATTAATAAAGGAAATCTATATACTGAGAGTAGATAAAAAGAATAAAATAAATATAATAAAAAATAGTGAAATTTTTAGAAAAATATTATAGAATTATAAAGTAAGTCAAAGGGGACGAAACTAATAAAATTGGTGGAATCCCTTTTTTTTGTTAGCTAAAATTAGGAAATTTACTTGAAAATGTAAAAATAGGAGTAACTATGGGAGTGATAAAAATATGGAAAAGAGGGAGTATCTTAAAAAAGGAATTTTAGTCGTAAGTTTTGGAACAAGTCATGAGGATACAAGAATAAAAACAATTGATGCGATTGAAAATGAGATAGCTAAAAGTTTTCCTCAGTATAAGATGTATAGTGCATATACAAGTAAGATGATTATTAAGAAATTAAAAGAGTCAGGTAAGTATATATTAAATGTCACAGAAGCATTGGAGCAGATGTACCAAGATGGCATTAAAGAGGTATATGTGCAACCAACTCATTTAATCAATGGAACTGAGAATGATTTAATGCTAGAGGACATTCAGGAGAAAAAACATTTATTCGAGAAGGTAAAAGTAGGTGCACCATTATTAAATGAGGCAGAAGATTATAAGGCCTTAGTAGAAGCAGTTATGGAGCAAGAGGATGTAGCACCTGATAGCATGATTGCTTTTATGGGACATGGCAGTAGCCATCATGCGAATTCAGCTTATCCAGCACTAGCCTATGTATTTAAGGAATTAGGATATAAAAATGTAGCTCTTGGTACTGTAGAGGGATATCCGGCTTTTGAAGAAATGAAAAAGGAATTAGATGCATCAGGAAAGAAGAAGGTTACTTTAATTCCACTTATGATTGTAGCAGGAGACCATGCTAAAAATGATATGGCTGGAGATAATGAGGATTCTTGGAAGACAAAGTTAGAAAAGGATGGCTACGAAGTATATTGTAAGTTTCAGGGACTTGGAGAATTATCAAGGATTCATGAACTTTTAATTAAACATATTGAAGCCGTTATGTAAGGAAGTGAGCTTATGGCACAAAAACTAAAGAGTGGTTATACAACCGGTACATGTGCGACATTGGCAGCAAAAGCAGCGGCAACGATGTTGTTTACAAAATCGTTAGTTACTTCTGAATGGATTACAACACCTAAAGGCGTAAAAATTACAGTAGAAATCGAGGATATTAAACAGTTTGCTAATAAAGTAAGTTGTGGTGTACGTAAATATTCAGGAGATGATCCAGATGTAACCAATGGTTTAATGATTTATGCAGAAGTAGAGCTAACCCCTACTCCAGGCATTATGATTGATGGAGGAGAAGGCGTAGGGAGAGTTACGAAACCAGGTTTACAACAAGAAATAGGAGAGGCTGCAATTAATAAGGTGCCAAAGCAAATGATTACACAAGCAGTCAGTGATGTTTTAGAAAAAGAGGGGTATATGGGTGGTGCAAAGGTAGTTATTTCGATTCCAGGAGGAGCAGAAATTGCAAAGAAAACCTTTAACCCAAGGCTAGGCATCGTTGGTGGTATTTCTGTTATAGGTAGTAGTGGCATTGTAGAGCCAATGAGTGAAAAGGCACTTATTGATACAATTTTAGTAGAGATGAAAGTGTTAAAAGCTGGAGGGTTAGATTACATCATGATTACTCCAGGAAATTATGGTTCTGATTTTATAAGAGATGAACTTAAGTTGGATTTAAATAAGGCAGTAAGGTGTAGTAATTTCGTAGGGGAAGCTATAGGGTTTGCAAAGGATTTAAACCTTAAAGGCGTTTTGTTAATTGGGCATGTAGGAAAATTTATTAAACTAGCAGCAGGCATTATGAATACTCATTCTAAGCAGGCAGATGCTAGAATGGAAATTCTCACAGCGCATAGTGCTTTAGAGGGAGCATCTACAGAGGTTTTAGAAGAAATTATGGCCTGTGTGTCTACAGACGAAGCGATTAAATGTTTAAAAGAAGCTGGTTTATTAGAGAAGGTTATGGCACGTATTACGCGAAAAATAGAGTACTATATGACACTGAAAGCTGGAGAAAATATGGAAGTTGGTGTGATTTACTTTTCTAATGTACATGGCATATTAGGTAAGACGAGTAAAGTAGAAAAATTACTAGAACATTTTTAGAACATAGTAGAAAGAGGCGAGCAGAATGAAGGGTATCTTATATGGAATAGGAACAGGTCCAGGGGATCCTGAGCTTATGACACTTAAAGCAGTAAAAATGACTAAGGCATGTGAAGTGATAGCTGTACCTATTTCTAAAATTGATTTTGAAGTACCAGTTTTAGAAAATGGAGCAAGTAAAAAGGAATTACTAGATGAATGTATAGCTTATCAAATTGCTATTCAAAATGTACCGGAGATGGCAAAAAAAGAAATTTTATTTTTACCAATGCCTATGATTAAAGATAAGGCAAGGCTTAAAGCAGTACATGATGCTGGAACGAGGGCCATTGAAGAATTATTAGACCAAGGCAAAAGTATTGCATTTCTTACATTAGGTGATCCAACAGTTTACTCAACTTATCTCTATGTGCATAAGAGAATATTAAAAGATGGTTATAAGGCAGAAATTATTAGCGGCATTACATCTTTTTGTGCATCAGCAGCTAAGTTAAACATTGGGCTTGTAGAAAATAAAGATGAGCTGCATATTGTACCAGCGTCTTATGGCATTGAAGATGCACTCAAATTATCTGGTACTAAGGTTTTAATGAAGGCAGGCAAACAAATGCCAATGGTAAAAGAGACTGTAAGAAATAATGGACAAGCTATTCAAATGGTAGAAAACTGTGGCATGAGTGCAGAAAAAACTTATCATAGCCTAGAAGAAATCCCAGATGAAGCAAGTTACTATTCATTAATTATTGTAAAGGAGGAAAAATAGATGATTCATTTTGTAGGAGCAGGTTCAGGAGCAGTTGATTTAATTACAGTAAGAGGGCAAAAACTTTTGCAAAGTGCAGATGTGATCATCTATGCAGGCTCATTAGTTAATCCAGACCTCCTTTTAGAAAAGAAGGAAAGCTGTAAGGTATATAATAGTGCGCATATGACACTTGAAGAAGTCATTGAGGTGATGGAAAAAGCTGAGGCAGAAGGGTTAATGACAGTGAGACTTCATACAGGAGACCCTTCATTATATGGTGCAATTCGTGAACAAATGGATATATTGGATGAAAAACAAATTAAATATGAATATTGTCCAGGAGTAAGCTCTTTTTGTGGGGCAGCCGCAGCACTCCATGCAGAGTATACATTACCAGATGTTTCACAATCAGTAGTTATTACAAGAATGGCAGGGAGAACACCTGTACCAGAAAAAGAAGAGATTGCAAAATGGGCTGCACATGGTGCAACAATGGTAATCTTCTTAAGTACAGGACTCCTTGAAGATTTAGAAAAAGAACTTGTAAAAGGCGGATATAGCGAAGATACACCAGCAGCTATTGTTTATAAAGCAACATGGCCAGATGAAAAGGTGATGAGATGTACAGTAAGTACACTGGCACAAACAGCTAAGGAAAATCAAATTACAAAAACAGCACTTATTGTAGTTGGAAAAGTATTAGATACAGAATATAGACGTTCAGATTTATATAATCCAGCCTTTACTACAGAATTTCGTAAAGCCTCTATTTAAGATAGCAAGTTAGAAGTAGTAAAACAGACAAGAGACAACAATATAAAGAATTAGATGTAGGCAAAAAGTTATATAAGATAGCAGACTTACAAGAAAGTAGAATTTATGGAGGTAGAATATGAAAAAGATATATGTAGTAGGACTTGGGCCAGGATGTTATGAGCAGCTTACAATTAGAGCAGATAGAGCATTACAGGGAGCAGACCTCATTGTAGGTTATACCGTTTATGTAGATTTAGTCAAAGCCTATTATCCAGAAAAAGAATGTTTAACAACACCAATGAAAAAGGAAGCTGACCGTTGCCGTATGGCCTTTGAAGAAGCTAATAAAGGAAAAAAAGTAGCTATGGTATGCAGTGGGGATGCAGGGGTCTATGGTATGGCTGGTTTAATGTATGAAATCGGCGAAGCGTATCCAGAGGTAGAACTTGAAATCATTCCAGGTATTACAGCAGCTTTAGGAGGCGGCTCAGTGCTTGGGGCACCACTTACACATGATTTTGCAGTCATTAGTTTAAGCGACCTTTTAACACCTTGGGAAAAGATTGAATGTAGATTACAAATGGCTGCACAAGGAGACTTTAGTATTTGTTTATATAATCCTTCTAGTAAAAAAAGACATGACTATTTACAAAAAGCATGTGAAATCTGCCTGCAATATAAAAGCCCAGATACGGTGTGTGGGCTTGTAAAAAATATAGGTAGAGAAGGAGAAGAAGCCCAAATTCTTACATTAGGTGAACTGAAGGATACAACAGTAGATATGTTTACAACTGTATTTATTGGCAATAGTCAAACTAAAGTTGTAAATGGCAAGATGGTAACACCTAGAGGCTACAAAATTACAAACGAAGGGTAGGCGCTTAGTATGGGAGCAGAAATCTACTTAGTGGGCATTGGTATGGGCCAGGATGGCACATTAACTAAGAAGGCGCAGGAAATAATTGATCAAAGTGATTTACTCATTGGCGCAAATCGTATGTTAGAAGGTTTCAAAGCGTTAGGTAAAACTAGTTTTGTCTCTTATTTACCTAGAGAAATAGGTGATTATTTGAGAGTACATACCCAGTATCAAAAGGTAGCTATTTTACTTTCAGGAGATGTGGGATTTTATAGTGGTGCTAAAGGACTTCTTAATGAACTTACAGATTTTAATGTGAAATTAGTACCAGGTATCTCATCACTTATATATTTTTGTGCAAAGCTTAAAATGCCTTGGCAAAATGTTTGTTTAACAAGCGTACATGGTAAGGATAATTTACTTATTCCACGTATTAAAAGAGAAAGCAAAACATTTGCTCTTTTAAATGGTGGCAGCAGTCTTAAAGAGTTATGCGAAAAACTTAAGTATTATGGACTGGGGCAAGTCATACTTCATATAGGTGAAAGATTATCTTATGAAGATGAACGCATTATAAGCTGCAGGGCTGAGGAGTTAACAGACTTTAATTTTGATCCACTACTTGTAGTATTAGTAGAAAATCCAAATCCTGATACCAAGGTATTTGAGCAAATTGAGGATGAAGCCTTTATTCGTGGTGAAGTACCAATGACGAAAAGTGAAGTACGCACAGTAAGTATTGCAAAGTTAGGACTTACAAAAGATGCAGTAGTTTATGATGTAGGTGCTGGAACAGGCTCAGTTGCCATTGAAATGGCACAAAAGTCACCAGATATTAGAGTTTATGCTATTGAAAAAAATGAAAAGGGATTAGAACTTATTAAAAGAAATAAACAAAAATTTGCTGCAGATAATTTGGAGGTTATAGGTGGCATAGCACCAGAGGCATTAGAAGAATTACCAGCACCAACTCATGTTTTTATAGGTGGTAGTGCAGGAAATTTAAAAGAGATTTTAGAATGTATTTATAAGAAAAATAAAAATGTAAAAGTGGTACTTAATACTGTATCACTTAATACATTAACAGAAGTTATGAATCTTATTGAAACAGGTCAGTATGAAGCTTTAGACATTGTACAGATGAATATTTCAAAGGCTAAAAAGCTGGGCAAATATCAGATGATGATGGGACAAAATCCTATTTACATTATGACAATAGAAAAGACTAATGCAGATTAATAAAATTTAATTCTTAAAAAATTTAATTCTTAAATTAGAAGGAGGGAGTTCATGAGTATTACAAAACAAAAACTTCCAAGAGTTATGATTACGGGCATTTCAAGCGGGAGTGGAAAGACGACATTGGTATGTGGTATTTTACAAGCTTTAAAGAAAAGGGGCGTAAAAGTAGCTGCAAGTAAATGTGGGCCAGATTACATTGACCCAATGTTTCATAGTAAGGTCATAGGAATCCCTTCAAATAATATTGACTTATTCTTTGCTACGCCTAAATGTGCCACATACTTAATGGCACGTAATGCTAAAGATGCAGAGCTTACAGTAATAGAAGGGGTTATGGGATATTATGATGGTATGAAAATGGCTACGTCAGAAGGGAGTTCCTATGATGTGGCAAGAACAACTAAAACACCAGTTGTTTTGGTTATCCCTTGTAAGGGCATGGCATTATCAATTATTCCTCTCATTCAAGGGATGATGACTTTTGAAGAAGACAGTAATATTCAAGGCGTAATCTTAAATGGCATTACAAAGGGGACTTATATGGCGCTTAAAGAGGTCATTGAAAGCAGATTGCCTATTAAGGTACTAGGCTATTTACCAAAGTTAGAGCATTTTCAGTTGGAAAGCCGTCATTTAGGGCTTGTTACACCACAGGAAATAGAGGATTTAAATAATGAGCTCAATGAACTTGGGAAAGTCATAGAAGAAACCATTGATTTAGAAGGCTTAATGGAGCTAGCGCATACTGCACCAGTTTTAGAGATTGATGAAAACCAAAGATATCAAGGAAAAGTCCCAGAAGAAAAAATCCGTATAGGTGTAGCCTATGATAAGGCCTTTTGTTTTTATTACAAAGATAACTTAGAACTATTAGAAGACATGGGATGTGAAATAGTTTACTTTAGTCCACTAGTAGATCAGACACTACCTGAAAATATTCAAGGGATGATTTTAGGTGGTGGATACCCAGAACTTTATTGTAAAGCGTTAGCGCGTAATGAAACAATGATTCAAAGTATAAAAGACCAATTAGAAAATGGACTGCCTTGCCTTGCAGAATGTGGTGGTTTTATGTATCTTCATGAAAAGTTAGAAGGTCAAGATGGTGAGATTTATAAAATGGTAGGTGTCTTAGAAGGAGAATCACTTAATAAGAAGAAACTTGTAAGATTTGGGTACATTAACTTATCACCATGTAAAGAAAATGATTTACTAGAAGCAAATGAAACAATAGCTGCCCATGAGTTTCACTATTGGGATAGCAGTCAAAATGGGAACACTTTCTTAGCAAGTAAGCCATCTGGTAAGAGGAATTGGAACTGCATGGTACATAAGGGTAACTTAATGGCAGGTTATCCTCACTTATATTACTATTCTAATTTAAAAGTACCTCAAAGATTTATGAAGCTTTGCAAAGCCTATAAAGAAAGCAAAGGTAGGTGAGGCAAATGTTTGTAATGGTAAGCGGTGGAAGTGGGAGTGGTAAATCTGCATTTGCAGAACAAACAGTTTATGAACTTTATCAGAAGGACACAAATACACACTTTATCTACATTGCCACAATGAGACCTTTTGGAGAAGAGGCAGCAGCTAGAATTGCAAGGCATAGAAAGATGAGGGCAGCCAAAAACTTTGATACAGTAGAATGTTATACCGCATTAAAAGAGGCACCTATAGAAGCAGGCAGTGTTGTCCTTTTGGATTGTATGTCTAATTTAGTTGCCAATGAGATGTATGAAGAAGAAGGGGCAAAAGAAAAGGTAGTACAAGCAGTAGAAGAAGGCGTGAAATATTTAAAAGAAAGATGCCGGGACCTGGTTATTGTAACCAATGAAGTTTTTACAGATGGTTGTACATATGATGAAAGTACAGTGGACTATATTGAAAAGCTCGGTAAGATTAATGAGATTATGGCACGTTATGCAGATAGAGTTGTGGAAGTGGTTTGTGGTATTCCAATAGATATAAAGGGGTGATGCGTATGTTATTTCAATCCATGATTATTGCATTCTCAATGTATTCTAAAATACCAATGCCAAAGGTTGTGTGGAATGAGAAAAATATGAAATATGCTTTTTGCTTTTTCCCATTTGTAGGAGCAGTTGTGGGGTTAGTCATTTATATTGCAGCAAGTTTAGGGTTAAAACTTGGTATGGGTAAATTACTTTTTGCAGCCATTATGACAGTGATTCCGATTCTTATAACTGGTGGCATTCATGTAGATGGTTTCTTGGATACAATGGATGCCCTTAGTTCTTATGGTGACAGGGAGAAGAAATTAGCTATTTTAAAAGATTCTAATTCAGGAGCATTTGCTATAGTAGGTGCAGTTTGCTATTTCGTATTAACATTAGGATTTTGGAGTGAAGTGAAATTAGAAGTACTAGGGGTTATAGCTATTGGTTATGCCTTATCTAGAACCTTAAGTGGTCTTAGCATTGTAAGTTTCCCACTTGCTAGAAATACAGGGCTTGCAGCAACTTTTAAAAATGGTGCACATCGTAAATGCTGTCAAATTGTTATGCTTATTTATTTAGTTTTAGAAGTAATTATAATGCTTTATATACAGCCTATGGTAGCTATAATAAGCCTTTTAGGCGTGGCAGGTGTTTTTGCTTATCACTATTATATTTGTAAGACTCAATTTGGTGGTATTACAGGTGATTTAGCAGGATATTTCTCGCAAAACTGTGAGCTTATGATATTAGGTGTCTCAGTTATTATAGGATATTTTTTATAAAGTGATTGATGAACTAAAAACTTATTTAGATAAGAAGGTGGACTTATGAAATGTACATTGTACGCATGTTTAATTGGTTTTTTACTTGATTTAATATTTGGAGACCCACAGTGGTTATATCATCCTATTAGGCTAGTAGGAAAACTCATTGAAGTAACGGAAAACATTTTGAGAAAGTGCTTTAAAGACACCAAAAGAGGACAACTTGTAGGAGGCGTATTTCTTGTAGTTATTGTCGTCAGCATTACAACTTCAGTATCATTTTTACTTGTATCAGCAGCTTATAAGATTAATTGGATAGTAGGCATAGCTGTAGAAAGTATTTTGTGTTACTTCTTATTAGCTACAAAATCTCTTAAGGTTGAAAGCATGAAAGTTTATAAAGAACTTGAGAAAGGAGATCTTAAGGCAAGTCAAAAAGCTGTTTTTATGATTGTAGGAAGAGATACAGAAAATCTAGATGCAAAAGGTGTGACAAAGGCTGCGGTAGAAACAGTGGCAGAAAATACATCTGATGGTATTATTGCACCACTTATTTTCATGATGGTTGGTGGCGCCACACTTGGATTTTTTTATAAAGCAATCAATACATTAGACTCAATGGTAGGTTATAAAAATGATAAATACCTTTATTTTGGTAGATTTGCAGCAAAATTAGATGATGTGGTGAATTATATCCCAGCTAGAATGGCAGCCACATTTATGATTACAGCTGCGTACATACTTGGAATGGATGGCAAAAGTGCTACTAGAATTTATAGACGAGATCGCTATAAACATGCTAGTCCAAACTCAGCCCAAACAGAAGCTGTTTGTGCAGGCGCATTAAGAGTCCAGCTGGCAGGAGATGCGTATTATTTTGGTAAACGTTATCCAAAGGAGTATATAGGAGATGATATAGACGTTATTACCATTGATAAAATAGTAGATGCTAATAAATTATTATATGGTACAGCAATTGTAGCAATAGTTATTCTTGGCGTTGTAAAAATGATGTGGTTTTACTTTATATAATCAGGAGAGCTAAGACTAGGGAGGTGTTAATATGATTAATGTTCATGGTGGGGATATATATACACATAAAGGCGTTATAGACTTTTCAGCCAATATTAATCCTTTAGGAACTGTACCTAGTGTTTTAAAAGCAGCAAAAGAGAGCTTGGAGAACATAGGGAATTATCCAGACACACAATGTAGAGCTTTAAGGCAGGCGTTAAGTGAGAAAGAAAATATAGATAAGGAAAATATTATTTGTGGCAATGGGGCAGCAGACCTTATTTTCAATTTAGTATTAGCAGCAAAGCCTAAGAAGGCATTGCTAGTCACACCTAGTTTTGCAGAATATGAACAAGCCCTTAGCCTTACTGAAACGGAAATTCAGTTTTATAAATTAAAGGAAGCTAATGGATTTAAATTAGAAGAAGATTACTTAGAGTATTTATCAACTGATATAGATATGGTGTTTTTGTGTACACCTAATAATCCAACAGGAAAAACAATTGAACCTAGATTATTAGAAAGAATTATTAGTAAGTGCGAAGAAAATCATATTTTACTTGTACTAGATGAATGCTTCAATGATTTTTTAGATCAGCCAGAAGTTTATTCTATGAAAGATAAAGTACAAATATATAAATGCATTTTCATTTTAAAAGCATTTACGAAGATGTATGCAATGGCAGGCTTAAGATTAGGTTATGGTTTATGCAGTAATAAGGCTTTACTTGAGCAAATGGAAAGATTAAGACAGCCGTGGTCAGTTTCTATTCCAGCACAGGCAGCAGGTGTGGCTGCTTTAGCAGAAGTAGATTTACCAAGAAAGACAAGAAAATATATTCAAGTAGAACGTGAAAGATTATGTGGCATTTGAAAAATTAGATATTGCTTATTATAAACCAGAAGCAAATTATATCTTTTTTAAAGCAAAGCCGCAGCTCAAACAGGAATTATTAAAGCATAACATTTTAATTAGGGATTGTAGTAATTATAGAGGGCTTGAAGCAGGCTATTATCGCATTGCTGTAAAAAGGCGGGAAGATAATGAGAAATTTATACAAGCACTTGAAAAAGTCGGAAGATAAAGGGGAAGATGACTATGGGAAAAGCAATTATGGTACAAGGAACAATGTCAAATGTAGGTAAAAGTTTACTTGTTGGAGGTCTTTGCAGAATCTTAAAACAAGATGGTTATAAAGTTGCACCTTTTAAATCTCAAAATATGGCACTTAACTCTTTTATTACAGCAGATGGCTTAGAAATGGGACGTGCACAAGTTATGCAAGCTGAAGCAGCAGGCATAAGTCCTGATGTAAGAATGAATCCAATTTTATTAAAGCCGACTACAGACATGGGTTCCCAAATTATTGTAAATGGAGAAGTCATTGGGAATATGTCTGCAAGGGAATATTATATGAGCAAGAAAAAATTTATTCCTACTATTTTAGAGGCATATAATTCTCTAGCAGAAGAATATGACATCATTGTATTAGAAGGTGCTGGAAGTCCAGCAGAAATTAACTTAAAACAAGATGATATTGTCAATATGGGAATGGCACAAATGGTAGGGGCACCTGTACTTTTAGCTGGAGATATTGATAGAGGTGGTGTATTTGCACAGCTTTTAGGAACTGTTAATTTACTCACGCCAGTAGAGCGAAGCTATATTAAAGGACTTCTTATTAATAAATTTAGAGGCGATAAAAAAATTCTTGATTCAGGTATTGATATGCTTGAAGAAAAAGGAGGCATTCCTGTAATCGGGACAATACCATATATGTATTTAAATATTGATGATGAAGATAGCCTAACAGAAAGATTCCATAAAAACGCCAATACTGGCCTTGTAGATATTGCAGTAATTAGAGTACCTAGAATCTCAAACTTTACAGACTTTAATCCATTTGAATGTGTAGAAGAAGTGACACTTAGATATGTTAGTACACCAGCAGATTTAGGTAATCCAGATATTATAATGTTACCAGGTACTAAAAATACAATGGAAGATTTATTATGGATTCGTCAAACAGGATTTGAAGCACTTATTAAACAACATGCAGCTAGAGGAAAAATGATTATTGGTGTATGTGGTGGTTATCAAATACTTGGAGAAACAATTAGTGACCCAGATGGTATGGAATATCAAGGCACAATTCGAGGTTTAGGACTTCTACCTATTAATACAACATTTATGCCAAGCAAAACAAGAACAAGGGTAACAGGTAAAATTAATAATATAGAAGGACGTCTAAAAGCTTTATCAGGCGTAAGCTTTGAAGGTTATGAAATTCATATGGGTATTTCAGAACTTATTGGTGATGCGAAACCTCTTGGGGAATTAGTAGATGAAACAAGTGGTAAACAAACCAAAATTGATGGGGCTTATACAGAAAATGTTTATGGAACATATGTACATGGCATTTTTGATGATGAACAAGTTGTAAAAGAAATTGTTGGTACAATATTAAAAGAAAAAGGTTTAGATACATCTTCAATTAAAGCATTTAATATGCAAGCTTATAAAGAAAATCAATATGACTTATTAGCAAAAGGCATTAGAGAAAATATTGATATGGACGTTATTTATAAAATTATTGAACAGGGGATTTAAACTATGAAAATTGAATTTGAAAATGTATTACCACGGGACATAGAAAAAAGAAGTTTTGAGATTATTACAGAGGAATTAAATGGGAGAAAGCTGCCTGAAGACCAAGAAATGATTATTAAAAGAGTGATTCATACATCTGCTGACTTTGATTATGCAGATAATCTTTGCTTTTCAGAAGGCGTTGTAGAAAAAGCTTTAGCAGCCATTAAAAAGGGTGCACATATTGTAACAGATACGCAAATGGCAAAGGCAGGCATTAATAAACGCTCTCTTGCTAAATTTGGCGGAGAAGTACACTGTTTTATTGCAGATGAGGATATTGCAAAACTTGCAAAAGAAAAGGGTGTAACACGTTCTGCAATGAGTATGGAAAAAGCAGCTACAATGGATAAACCACTTATTTTTGCCATAGGCAATGCACCTACAGCACTTATTAAACTTTATGAGCTTATTGAAGAAGGGAAATTAAAACCAGAATTAATCGTTGGCGTGCCAGTAGGCTTCGTAAATGTAGAATGGGCAAAGGAACTTATTATGAAAGCTGATGTACCTTATATTGTGGCAAGAGGACGAAAAGGTGGCAGTAATGTAGCAGCAGCGATTTGTAATGCGTTACTTTATCAAATGGACAAAGAACGTTAAAGGGATATAAGCGTTAGGAGGCAGTATAATGGCAGTTCAGATGATTGGCATAGAACATGATAAGGCGTCTATTGAATATAGAGAACTATTTTCTTTTCATATGCATGAGGCAAAGGAGGCTTTAGTCAAGCTTAAATCTCAATATAACTTAGATGGATGTGTAATGATTTCTACTTGTAATCGTACAGAACTTTATATTAGCAGTGAAGAGAAAATAGATAATTTAATGCATATGCTTTGTGATTTAAAAGGTGTAGAAGATGTAGATTATAAAGATATTGCAACAATAAGAGAGGCAGATTCGGCAATAAGGCATCTTTTTATATTAGCTTGTGGCATGAAGTCTAAGATATTTGGTGAAGATCAAATCATTACTCAAGTAAAGACTGCCTTAACTTGGGCAAGAGATGTAGGCACGGCTGATGTTGTTTTAGAAAAACTTTTTCAAGGGGCAGTAACAGCGGCTAAAAAGGTGAAAACAAAAGTACATTTAACAGGGGTACAAACATCAGTTATTGAAAATATGTTAGATATTGTTAAAGGGAAAGGGCCATTACATGAAATAAATTGCTTAATCATTGGAAATGGTGAAATTGGACGTTTAGCAGCTAGAAGGTTAATTGAAGAAGGTGCTAAAGTCACTATGACACTGAGACAATATAAAACAAAAGAAGTTCAAATACCAGCGGGTTGCCATATCATAGAGTATCAAGAAAGATATGCACATATACAAGCGTTTGATGTAATTATTAGTGGCACATCAAGTCCACATCATACAGTGAAATATGAAGAAGCCCATGAACTTTTAAATGATGGGAAAAAACGCATTATGATTGACTTAGCTGTGCCAAGAGATATATCAAGTAAGTTTAAAGATGAAGATTATGTAGAACTTTATAATATAGATGATTTAGGTGGTATTTCAAAAGAAGCTGTAAATAGTGAAGCCGTTGAAGAAGCACTAGAAATTATTGATAAATATCAAGAAGAATTTAAGTCTTGGTATAACTTTAGAGTTTTTGTACCTACGATTCAGGCAGTAGGACATGTGGCTGGATTGGATGTTTATAAGCGAATTGAAAAAGGCGTTAAGAAGGCTATAGGTAGTGAGGGACAGAAGGAAATAGAGCAATCTGTACGTAGGGCTTCAGAAAAAGTGATAACTTCGTTGCTTTATGGACTTAGGGAACACTTACCACAAGAACAATGGAAAGACTGCCTTGAAGCAATTGAAAATGTAGTACTTAGTAAAGAATACTAGAAAACTTACATGCAAAGGATAAGAAGGTGCTAAAGATGAAAAAAGTAATTCGTATAGGAAGTAGGGAAAGTCAGTTAGCAGTCATACAGTCTAAACTTGTAATGCAGGCTATTAAAAAGGCACATCCAGAATTAGAGTTAGAACTTATTACAATGAAGACAACTGGAGATAAAATCTTAGATCGCAATTTAGATCAAATAGGTGGTAAGGGACTATTTGTAAAAGAATTAGATAAAGCCTTATTAAATGGAGACATAGATTTATCTGTACATAGTTTAAAAGACTTACCCATGGAAATTAGTAAAGATATTCCACTTATTGGTTTTTCAAAAAGAGAAGACCCAAGAGATGCACTCATTTTAAAAGAAGGTATAAGCTTACCTTTAACAGGAGGAATTGTAGGTTCATCTAGTAGAAGAAGGATGATTCAGCTTAAAAATATGTATCCTAATATTGAAAGTAAAGGGATTAGAGGGAATGTCCAAACAAGACTTCGCAAGCTCGAAGAAGAAGACTATATCGCAACTATTTTAGCAGCAGCAGGACTGAATAGATTAGGTATGGGGCATGTGATTAGTAAAGTTTTTTCTACAGAAGAAATGATTCCAGCAGCAGGACAAGGCATTCTTGCACTACAAGGTAGAAGTGGAGAAAATTATGATTTTGTAAACTGTTTCTTAGATAAAAATGGTGAAGTAGCAGCTAAAGCTGAAAGAAGCTTTGTAAAAACATTAGATGGTGGATGTAGTTCACCAATTGCAGCTTATGCAGAGATTTCAGGAAATGAAATCAAATTAAGAGGTTTATATTATCATGAACCAGCAGAAGATTTTTCAATAGGTACAATAACAGGTGGGATCAGTGAAGCAGAGAAGTTAGGTGAAACATTAGCATTAAGACTGAAAAAGGAATGGGCTTAAGAGGAGGAGAAGACATGGCGCAAAAGGGAAAAGTATGGCTCGTAGGAGCAGGACCAGGAGATATAGGACTTCTAACACTTAAAGGAAAAGAAATCCTTGAAAATGCACAGGTCGTTGTATATGACGCCCTTGTAAGTACAGAAGTTTTATGTTTAATTCCTGATGGGGCTGAAACAATTAATGTAGGAAAACGTGCAGACAATCATACGATGCCTCAAGAGGGCATCAATGAAGTATTACTTCAAAAAGCACAAGAAGGCAAGCGTGTTGTCAGATTAAAAGGCGGTGACCCTTTTGTATTTGGTAGAGGAGGCGAAGAGTTAGAATTACTTGTACAAAATGACATTCCATTTGAAATTGTACCAGGGATTACTTCCTCTGTAGCTGTACCAGCTTATGCCGGGATTCCAGTGACACATAGAGATTACACTTCTTCTTTTCATATTATTACAGGGCATGCTAAAAAGGGAGCACCACTTAAAATTGACTTTGATGCCTTAGTGAAGTTAGATGCAACTTTAGTATTTTTAATGGGTATTTCGGCTATGGAAAGAATCTGTAATGGTCTTATGGCAGCAGGTATGGCCAAAGATACACCAGCAGCAGTATTAGAGAAAGGAACAACTTCTAAACAAAGAAGAGTTGTAGCCACAGTATCTACTTTAGTAGAAGCATCTCAAAAAGCTACAATTAGTACACCAGCTATTATTGTAGTGGGTAAAGTCTGTGCTTTAGCAGAAAGTTTTGCATGGGCAGAAACAAGACCACTTGCTAATAAACAAATTATTTTAACAAGACCAAAGGCAGTAAGCTCTGAAATGGCAAAAAGACTTAGAAACTTAGGGGCACAAGTTTTAGAAATGCCAGCTATTGAGACAGTATCTCTTGGTGTAACTGATCAGTTAAAAGTGCAGCTTGAAAGGATTTCAGAAATGACAGATGAGAGATGGCTTGTTTTAACAAGTCCACAAGGCGTGAGACATTTCTTTGAAAGTCTAAAAGCACTTAAATGGGATATGCGCAAGCTATTTGTAAATCCAAATCTTAAGTTTGCAGCTATTGGCACAGCTACAAGAAAAGCATTAGAGGAGTTTGGAATTTTTGCAGATTTAATGCCAAAGACGTATTCAGCTTTGGAACTTGGGAAGCTTTTAGGTGCTACTGCAGATAAGACAAGTGAAGTTTTTATTTTTAGGGCAGAGCAAGGTTCTAAAGATTTAATAGAAGAACTTGAGAAAGCAAATATCAAATATCATGATATTCCAATCTATCGTACAGTTTATCATATTTGTAGTGAAGTTAAAGAAAAAGTAAATCAGGCTATAAATGCAGGAGAAGTAGACTATGTAACATTTACAAGTGCCTCTACAGTTAGTGGCTTTGTAGAAACTATGAAAGAAACTGACTTTACTAAAATAAAAGCTATCTGCATTGGTGAGCAAACAGCGCGTAAGGCAAGGACGTATGGGATGGATGTAGCGATTTCAAAAGAAGCAAGTATGGAGAGTATGATAGAACTTATTAAGGAATTATAATAAAATAGGGAAAATTAATTATCGTAGAGAGATGAGGATGAGAGATATGGATTTAGGATTAACAAAGAGACCTAGAAGATTAAGAAATAATCCTGTGATTAGATCAATGGTGAGAGAAACAAGAGTTTCAGTAGACTCACTTATTTATCCAATCTTCGTTAAAGAAGGTACGAATATAAAAGAAGAGATTTCCTCTATGCCAGGACAATACCGTTATAGTATTGATAGACTTGGAGAAGAATTAGAAGCTGTTTCTAAAGCTGGTGTAAAAAGCATTTTACTTTTTGGTATTCCAGATAAAAAAGATGAATGTGGTAGTGGGGCTTTTGATGAGAATGGGATTGTGCAACAAGCACTTCGTTATGGGAAAGCGAATTATCCAGAACTTTATTATATTACTGATGTTTGTATGTGTGAGTATACTTCCCATGGACACTGTGGTATGTTAAATGGTGAGACTGTAGATAATGATAAGACTTTAGATTTATTAGCTAAAACTGCACTTTCACATGTTAAAGCAGGAGCAGATATGGTAGCACCATCAGATATGATGGATGGCAGAATTCGTGCTATTAGAGAAACTTTAGATGCAGCTGGATTTAGCCATATTCCAATTATGTCTTATGCAGTTAAATATGCTTCAGCATTTTACGGTCCATTTAGAGAGGCAGCAGGTTCAGCACCATCATTTGGTGATAGAAAAAGTTATCAAATGGATTATCATAATGTAAAAGAAGCTATTAGAGAAGCAGCCCTTGATGTAGAAGAAGGTGCAGATATTTTAATGGTTAAACCAGGAATGGCTTATCTAGATATATTAAAAGAGCTTGCAATAAACTTTGACCAGCCTTTAGCACTTTATAGTGTAAGTGGTGAGTATGCCATGATTAAAGCAGCAGCGGCAGCAGGTTATATAGATGAAGCCTCTATGATTTGTGAATCTACAGTAAGTATGTTTAGAGCAGGTGCTAACATGCTTATTACTTACTTTGCAAAAGAAATTGCAGGATATATTAAGGAAGGAAGAATCGGATAATGAATACAACAATTTCGACTAACTTATTTGAAAGAGCAGAAAAAGTAATTCCAGGAGGAGTTAATAGTCCAGTTAGAGCCTTTGGGCCAGTTGGTGGAAAACCTAGATTTATTGAACATGCCAAAAAGCAATATTTATATGATGAAGATGGCAATAAATATATAGATTATATTGGTTCATGGGGACCAATGATTTTAGGGCATAACGATGAACGTGTTATAGAAGCTGTGAAAAAGCAAATGGAAAAAGGATTAAGTTATGGTGCTGCTACAGGGATTGAAGTAGAAATGGCAGAACTTATTGTAAGCTTAGTACCAGCTATTGAAATGGTAAGAATGGTAAACTCAGGGACAGAGGCTGTTATGAGTGCGCTTCGTGTAGCTAGAGGTTATACAAGAAGAGATAAAGTTATTAAATTTGAAGGCTGTTATCATGGACATGCTGATGCCATGCTCGTAAAAGCTGGCTCAGGAGTTATGACAGCAGGGGTACCAGATAGTCTTGGGGTGCCAGCTGGATGTGCAGAAGATACTTTAACAGCTATTTATAATGATTTAGGTAGCGTAGAGAAATTATTTAATGATAACAAAAACCAAGTAGCTTGCGTCATTGTTGAGCCAGTTGCAGCTAATATGGGACTTGTAGCACCAAAAGAAGGATTCTTAGAAGGACTTCGTAAATTATGTGATGAAAATGGTGCATTACTTATTTTTGATGAAGTTATTACTGGATTTAGATTAGGTATTACTGGAGCAAGTGGTTATTTTGGTATTACACCAGACCTTATTACTTATGGAAAAATCATCGGTGGCGGTATGCCAGTTGGGGCCTATGGTGGTAAAAAAGAAATTATGAGTATGGTTGCACCTATTGGGCCAGTTTACCAAGCAGGTACATTAAGTGGAAATCCAATTGCCATGCGTGCAGGACTCACACAACTTACTATTTTAAGAGATCATCCAGAAATCTATGAAGAAATGAATAACTTAGGCGAATATTTTAGAAGTAGCTTAAGAACTATTCTTGAAAAATATAATTTACCATATCAAGTAAATGGTGTTGGTTCACTTTCATGTTTATTCTTTACAAAGGAACCTGTTGTAGATTATACAAGTGCTAAAACTTCAGATACTAAAGCTTTCGGTGAATACTTTAGTGCAATGCTTGAAAAAGGTAATTATTTTGGTCCAAGTCAATTCGAAGCAATCTTTATGTCTGATGCCCATACTAAAGAAGACTTAGATAAAACACTTAATGATATAGATGATTATTTTAAATCAGTATCAAATAAATAGGATGATATACAAAACTATTGGAGTACTGAGTGAAAAGCTTAAGTACTCCAATTTTATTTAAAGCATTGGAGATAAATAAATGTGTAAAAGAAAAGGTGAATGAACATGGAAACAGGACTTGTGCATATTTATTGTGGAGATGGGAAGGGAAAAACAACAGCAGCTATGGGACTTACACTACGCTGTAATGGTGGAGGGGGAGAAGTATTACTTTTTCAATTTCTAAAATCAGGACGTTCAAGTGAAATGACTTCTTTAGAATTATTGCCACACGTAACTGTACTAGAGGCGTATACCAAAATTAAGTTTGCGAAATATATGACTGAAGAAGAAAAAGAAGAAGCAAAGGCTTTTTATACTAAAAGGTTTGAAGAGATTATAGAAGAAGTACAAAGTAAAGCGTATAAGTTATTAGTTCTAGATGAAGCAATAGGTGCATTAAACTTAGGGTATATTAGCGAAGAACGTATGTTAGAGTTCCTTCAGAATAAACCAGCAGAATTAGAGGTTGTCCTTACTGGCAGAAATCCTAGCGAAAAGATGATGGCAGCGGCTAACTACGTTTCAAAGATAGAAAAGATTAAGCATCCATTTGATCAAGGAATAGAGGCGAGAAAATTAATAGAGTGGTAAAAGCAAAGACTGCAAATGAATAAGATTTCATGAGCAGTTTTTTTATGTAAGAGCAAAACAATATTGACTATTCTGAAAAACGGGTGTAATCTTAAAATAACGGTAATATATTACATTATATACGAACTAATTAGAACGAAATATTGATAGAGGAGATTATATGAGAAAACCATTAATACAAAAACTAGATGAAATACCAGCAAGAGAAGTTATTTTTGGGACGATACCTGTTTTATCTAACAAGATACAAGTTGTTGTAGATAAAAGTATGGAAAAGATTACGTTAAAGCAATGGCTATTAATTATAATGATTATGCAATTTGAAGGAGGGGCACCTACATTATCTGAAGTAGCAAGTGCCATGGGGAGTTCAAGACAAAATGTAAAACAATTGGCACTTAAGTTGGAACAAAAAGGACTCTTAAAGATTGAAAAAGACAAAAATGATTCTCGAATAGTAAGATTAAGTGTACTACCTGCGTGTATGACTATGTTTGAAAAGCAAGCAGAGTATGAACGACATTTTTTAGAACTTATGTATAAGGATATGAACGAAGAAGAGCTAGAAATAATAGCACGAGGAATGAAGAAGTTAGTGCAAAATGTAATTGCAATAGAAGATCTATTAGCAGAAGGCAAAAGGATATAAGAAATAGGGAGAGGAGAGGTAGTACTTAGCATAAAAGTAACTACCAAATAGAAATATGAAAACACTTATAGCTTATGGTTCAAAATATGGTACGGCAGAAAAATGTAGTAAAGAGATTGCAAAACATATAACAGGACAAGTAGATATAGTTGATTTAAAGGCCAATAAAGAAATTAAATTAGCAGATTATGATAAAGTCATAATTGGTAGTTCTATTTATGCAGGTGGATTAAGAAAAGAAGTTAAAGCATTTTATGAAAAGAATAAAGAAATACTTAAGGATAAAAAAGTAGCAGTATTTATAAGTTGCATGGCTAAAGAAAACCCAGAGCAATATATCACAAACAATTTTGATAAAGATTTTGTTAATAAATTAATTGCGAAATGTTGTTGTGGTGGTGAGTATCAATTTAGCAAAATGAATTTCTTTGAAAGATTTATCGTTAAAAAGATTACTGAGGTAGCTGCAAAGAAGGGGCAAGGCTCAGCGGTAGATGGAAAAACAGACATTTCAGAGATGGATTATAATCAGATGAAAAGCTTTGCAAAGCAAGTCAACAGGGCATAATAACAAAAAAATAAAATAAAAATAAAAAAGGTGTTGACATATGTAATCAAGTAAGATAAGATAATACAAGTCAGCGGGACAACAGCTGACAAGTAAATGAACTTTGAAAACAAAATAGTAATCATATAAACCAGTCGATTCATTAAACTACTTTAAGTAGTAAATGAGTACCCAAACATCTAAAGATGTTAGTACTAAGTAATTTAAGCCAGCAACATTAGTTGCAAGAGCAAACTTTTTTATGAGAGTTTGATCCTGGCTCAGGATGAACGCTGGCGGCGTGCTTAACAC
>CALGWE010000590.1:0-1098 GCA_937935915.1 uncultured Clostridia bacterium | reverse complement strand
ACAATTCTCAAGAAACAATATACGACTAACCTCTATCTTTGTCAACTTTGTCTTATTATAAGTTTACAATATGATTAAAATAGCTTTAATACTGTTCTCTAATATCTATCCGCGTTATAATACAAATAGCAAATATAAAATAAGGAGAATAAATTATGTTAGAACAACTTACAAAACAAGCGCAAGATGCTACTTTAGAACTTTGTGAAAAAGCAAACTTACATGCTGGACAAATTGTTGTAATTGGCTGTTCATCAAGCGAAATTGGTGGAGATACTATTGGGACACATTCTAGTCCTGAAATTGCTGAGGCTGTTTTTACTGGTATTTATCAGGTGCTTTCAGAAAAAGGCATTTACCTAGCTGCACAATGTTGTGAGCACCTTAATCGTGCTATTATTGTAGAACGTAGTGCTGTACCTTTTTCAGAAATTGTAAATGTAGTACCTCAACCTAAAGCAGGTGGCTCTTTTGCAACAAAGGCTTATCATACCTTTAAAGATCCTGTAGCTATTGAAGAAATTAAAGCTGATGCAGGCCTTGATATTGGTGGCACACTTATTGGTATGCATCTAAAAAAAGTAGCCGTTCCTGTACGTTTAAATACAACACATATTGGTAATGCGATCCTACTTGCTGCTAGAACTCGTCCTAAATTCATTGGTGGTGTACGTGCCATGTACGATGAAAACAATTTATAAACACATAAAAAAAGATGTTGCAAAAATTATTTGCAACATCTTTTTTTATGTGTTTATTCGATAACTTTAATCCAACCTTCTGGAGCTTCAATACGACCCATTTGAATATCTGTAAGTGTTTCATAAAGCTTTTTAGTGATAGGTCCCATTTCTTCCATACCACTTGGGAAGCAAATTTCTTCACCATGGTTGATGATTTTTCCAACTGGTGAGATTACAGCTGCTGTACCACAAAGACCACATTCAGCAAAGTCTTTTACTTCATCAATATAAACTTCACGTTCTTCTACTTCTAATCCTAAGTATTCTTTTGCAACATACATTAATGAACGACGTGTAATAGAAGGTAAAATACTATTTGATTTAGGTGTAACAACTTTATTATCTTTTGTGACGA
>CALGWE010000589.1:0-1536 GCA_937935915.1 uncultured Clostridia bacterium | reverse complement strand
CAAAGTGAAAGATTTGATAATCAAAGTATATGGGTATTTCAAATTTTTGTAAATATTATATAATAATCAATAAAATCTAAAAATTGAGTTGACAATTTAAAAGCAAAGACATATACTTTGAAACTAGAAAGATTTGATACTCAAAATAAAAATATTCAATTAGTCATTTGATAAAAAAGAAGATGTGAAGAGCATAAAAGTAAATGAGGTGAAAAGAAATGGGCATTAGAATAGCGGGGGTTGGAAAAGCTGTTCCCAATAAAGTACTGACTAATGAAGTACTCAGTCAAATGGTAGATACGAGTGATGAGTGGATTAAGTCACGTACAGGTATTGAAAGAAGACATGTGGCAGTTCATGAAACAACCACGCAGCTAGCAAGTGAAGCAGCAAGAGAAGCAGTGGAAAGTGCTAGCTTAATAGCAGAAGAAATAGAGCTGATCATTGTAGCCACTGTTTCACCTGATGCAACTATGCCAAGTACAGCTTGTATGGTAGCACAGCATATAGGTGCCACTAAAGCCATGTGTTTTGATATTACAGCAGCTTGTAGTGGATTTATAGTGGCTTCAGATGTGGCAATCAGTATGATGGAGAAGGGCAGTTATAAAAATGCCCTTGTGATAGGGGCTGAGGTACTCAGTAAAGTAGTGAATTGGGAAGATAGAGGAACCTGCGTTTTATTTGCAGATGGTGCTGGCGCAGTAGTATATAAAACAAGTAGTCAAAATCAAGTTTTAGCGATTCAAACAGGTTGTAATCCTCAAGGTGCCAGGGAGATTACCTTACCTGCAGGGGTGGGGAATCAAACTTTTTACCAAGGTGAGGTACGTGAGCAAGCCATAGGAATGAATGGCAAAGCAGTATATGCATTCGCTACCACCAAGGTACCAGAGAGTATTAACACATTACTTGAGTCACAAGGATTTACAAGTAGTGATGTAAGGTGGTATATCCTACATCAGGCCAATAGCCGTATTATGGATAGTGTTGCACATAAATTAGATGTACATAGGGAATGTTTTTTTAAAAACCTTCAAGAATATGGTAATACATCTGCCGCGAGTATTCCTATGGCATTGTATGAGGCAAGAGAGTTATTTGAAGAAGGTGATTTAATCATCCTTTCAGGTTTTGGTGCTGGACTCACTTGGGGGACAATGCTCATTAAGTGGTAAAAATACAAGGACTTTTGATAAGTTTGAAAAAGAAGATGCTATAAATTATGGCGCTATTTGGGCAGGATAAATTACTGGCATGGTGAAAAAAAGAGAAGGCTAAGGAAATTATTGAGAAGATTATGGCAAGAATGAAAGAAAGGCTTGGTGTGAGTATAGAGGGAATTAGTGAATAGTTAAAAGTATAATCAAGATAAGGAGAAATTAAATGAATAAGCGAGTTGTTATTACAGGAATGGGTGTGGTTTCACCAGTAGGCAATACGATGGAGACGTTTTGGGAATCTTTAAAAGAAGGCGTTTGTGGCATTAAGGTATTACCAGAGTCTCTTCAGTTAGAAGGCATACAGGTTCGTGTA
>CALGWE010000588.1:0-8333 GCA_937935915.1 uncultured Clostridia bacterium | reverse complement strand
GGCTAAAAATGATACATATCATACAGATTTTGTTTTCCGTCCTAAAGAAGCGGCTGTAGAAGTAAATCGCGAGTGTGCTGGTTCTAGAAGAGCATTTGCACATCATAGAAAAGCATCAGTTGCTAATAAAGAAGGTTATTTAAAAGCTAGAATTATCATGGATAAACATAGTATTGAAATCTTCTTAGAAGATGGAAGAGAAGTCATGACAACTACAATCTATACGGATGTAGAAGCAGATCAAATTACATTCCAAGCACTTGGAAATGTAAAAATGAATGTTACAAAATATACACTTAGTATGTAAAAGGATATGAAAAAATTTGATGTTGTAGCCTTAGGTGAATTATTAATAGATTTTACAAGTAGTGGTGTAAGTGGACAAGGTAATCCTATGTTTGAAGCTAATCCAGGGGGAGCACCTTGTAATGTTTTAGCACTACTTAATAAGCTTGGAAAGAAAACAGCTTTCATTGGAAAAGTTGGAGATGACATGTTTGGGCATATGCTAAAAGGCAAGGTTCAAGAAGTTGGCATTGATGTATCAGGGCTTAGCCTTTCTAAGGATATTCCTACAACTCTTGCATTTGTACAAACCTTTGAAGATGGAGATAGAGACTTCTCATTTTATAGAAAGCCTGGTGCTGATATGATGCTTGAAACATCTGATTTAAATAGAGAAGTTCTTAAAAATGCTAGGGTGTTCCACTTTGGCACTTTATCAATGACTCATGAAGGTGTTCGTGAGGCTACAAAAGAAGCAATCAAAATTGCAAAAGAAGTAGGCGCAATCATTTCATTTGATCCTAATTTAAGAGTTCCTTTATGGAATAGCTTAGATGAGGCTAGAGAACAAATCGCATATGGACTTAGTGTATGTGATGTTTTAAAGATTGCTGATAATGAGATTGAATTTATGACAGGAACTACAGATTTTGATGAGGGTGTTAAAATTTTAAAAGAAAAGTATCCTCAAATAAAGGTGCTCAATGTAACAGCTGGTGCAGAAGGAAGTTACTGCTACTATGAAGATAAAAAGGTATTTGTACCTTCATTTAGATTAGGTGGTACGATTGAAACAACAGGTGCTGGAGATACTTTCTGTGGCAGTGTATTAAATTATGTTCTAGAAAATGGTTTAGAAGGCTACAGCGAAGAAAATATGAAAGAAATGCTTACTTTTGCTAATGCAGCAGCTTACCTTGTGACTACTAAAAAAGGTGCAATCTGTTCTATGCCAGAGTTAGAAGAAATAGAAAAGGTAAAAAACACAAGATAATAAAAGAAGAGGCTATGGCTCAATTAATCAATTAGATTAGTTAGGGCACATCCTCTTCTTTTATTATGTATGGAATTATATACAAATATATTTACACTAATTATTAACAATTATAACCCCCTAGGAGGCTTGCGGGAAAAATGTGATTCTCTTATGATATAAACAGATAAATTTGAAGATTTATAAAATTACAAGTTTATCCAGTTCTGTTATAAAAATAGAATTGAGATTATTATTGGGAGGACGGTTTAATAATGAAAAAAAGTTGGATTGTAGCAATTTTATTAGTCACATTATCAGTAGCATTTACAGGATGTGGTCGAACTAATGAAAATCAAAATAAATTACAAGAAGCGAAAGATTTAAATGAAGTTGTAGCTTATGTGGGAACCAGTATTTTTGATAGCAGCTTAGATCCTATTAAGGGCGCTATGAGCTATGGCTATCCATTTATCAATAATGCTTTATTAAAGGTGAATCCTGATTCAGAGTATGTGGGAGATTTGGCAACGGACTGGGTTATTAGTGAAGATGCACTTACTTATACTTTTAATTTAAAAGAAGGTGTTAAGTTTAGTGATGGTAGTGATTTTACAGCGGAGGACGTTGTATTTACATACAACATGGTCCATGAAAATCAGGCGAATAATGAGAAAGTAGATTTGACATATTTAGAATCTATAACGGCTGTAGATGATTATACAGTAGAAATGAAATTGTCTCAGCCTTACTCACCATTTTTTGATACAGTAGCCATGCTTCAGATTGTACCGAGTGATGCTTATGAGAGTACATTGTTTGATACCATGCCTATTGGTACAGGCGCTTATAAAATGGTGCAATATGATACGAATCAGCAGATGATTTTAGAAGTAAATGAAAATTATTTTGGAGAAAAGCCAGAAATTGAAAAGCTAACATTCGTTTATATGGATAGTGCAGCAGCATTTGCAGCAGCTCAGTCTGGTAAGTTAGATATCGTTATGGTAGGTGCAGGTTATGCAAAAGAAAAGATTCCAGGAATGAAGTTAGAAGCATTTGAAACTATGGATGTAAGAAATATTAGCTTACCTTTAGAGCCTAAGCATACAGTAAGTGATGCAAATGGCGAGAAAATAGTTGTTGGAAATGACGTCACCTGTGATCAGGCAGTTAGAGAGGCTATTTCGATTGGTATAAATAGAGAAAATATTATTCAAAACGCCTTTAATGGTGTAGGTGTTCCAGCTGTTCACTTTACCAATAATCTAGTATGGGCCAGTGAGGAAACTTACGCAGATGGACGTATAGAAGAAGCTCAAAAAATACTTGAAACAGCTGGGTGGATTGATGAAGATGGTGATGGCATCCGTGAGAAAGATGGTCAAGAATGTACCTTTGATGTGTATGCTCCTGGCGGCGATGAAGACCGATATCGTTTGGCAGTAGCCATGGCTGAAGATACTTTACCATTAGGCATAAAGGTAGAAGTTAAGACAACGACTTGGGATGAAGTCACATCACTAGAGTTAACATCAGGCATCGTATGGGGCTGGGGACAATATAGCCCAAATGTATTAAATTCACTGTTTAATTCAAAGCTCTTTTTATCAGGTGGATATGATAATCCAGTCGGCTTTAATAACAAAGAAGTAGATGCAAAGATTCAAGAAGCCATATCAGCCAATAATCAAGAAGATGCCATTGCAGCTTGGAAAGAAGTGCAAAGCTTAGCTGATGCGCAATATCCTTATTTGTATTTAGTAAACATTGAGCATTGTTATTTTGTAAATGATAAGCTGGATTTATCTGTAGCAACGCAAATACCACATCCACATGGACATGGTAGTCCAATTGTATGTAATATAGGAGATTGGACATGGAAAGAGTGAAAGGAATGAAGATGGGAGGAAAAAGATGCAAAGCAGAAAAAATATGCTATTTGAAATCCTACGAATGATTTTTCTACTTATTGCAGTAAGTGTGCTGGCATTTATACTTATTACAAAAGCACCCATTGATCCTTTAGTATCTTATATTGGAACGGAATCTACATTATCAGAGGAGGCTAAAGCGGAAATAGTAGAGCATTGGGGCTTAAATGATCCCCTTCCTCAACGATTTTTAACATGGGCAGGAAATGTTTTACAGGGGGATATGGGGACTTCTATCACATATAAGAAGCCTGTAATCAATATTATTCAAGAAAGATTTGCTTATTCTTTTGTATTGATGCTGCTAGCATGGGCATTATCAGGTATTTTAGGTTTTATTTTAGGTATTATTTGTGGGATGAAACCAGGAGGACTATTTGACCGCATTGTTAAACTGTTTTGTTTAACGATGAAATCAGCCCCAACTTTTTGGCTAGGATTATTAATTCTTATGGTCTTTTCAGTAATGTTAGGATGGTTTCCACTAGGAATGGCAGCCCCTATAGGGAAGGTAGCAAGTGAGGTTACTTTATCAGAGCGAATCTATCATTTGATTTTACCTGTTATGACATTGACCATTGTAAGCATAAGTGAAGTGGTACTTTATACGAGACAAAAGTTAATAGAGATTATGCAGAGTGACTTTATTCTTTATGCGAGAGCAAGAGGAGAAAGTAATGGGCAGATTATAAGACGTCATATTTTACGTAATATTGCCCTTCCAGCTATTACAGTGCAGTTTGCCTCTTTTAGTGAATTATTTGGTGGGATGGCACTGGCAGAAAACGTTTTTTCTTATCCGGGTATAGGAACAGCTACAACGGCAGCAGCAATGAAAGCTGATGTACCACTACTCTTAGGCATTGCCTTATGTAGTGCACTCTTTGTCTTTGCAGGGAATTTAATAGCCAATATTTTATATGGCATTTTTGACCCAAGGATTAGAGAGGAGGAGAGTAATGCTTAATGAGAAAAGAAATTGGGAGTGGAATAGACGTACGAAGACGGTTATTTTATTAGCTATAGCAATTATTTACTTAGTGGGCATTTTTATATGGGGGATTTTCCTAAGCCCTGAGTCTTATGGTGTAGATTATAGCCATAAATTTTTACCACCTTGTAGGGGGTATTGGTTTGGCACAGACTTTATGGGAAGAAATATGTTTTATAGATGTATTAAGGGTTTATCCAATAGTTTAGTGGTAGGCACATTGGCAGCTAGCTTTAGTGCCATTGTTGCCTTAATAGTAGGGATTGCAGCAGCTGTATTTGGCGGATGGGTTGACCGAGTAGTAAACTTCTGTGTGGATCTTTGTATGGGCTTACCACATTTAGTTTTACTGATTTTGATTTCTTTTATGTTAGGGAAGGGAACAAGAGGTGTAACCATAGCAGTAGCACTGACACATTGGCCAGGACTTACGAGGCTTGTTCGGGCAGAAGTATTGCAGGTAAGGTCTTCCCAATATGTTCAAGCAGCTTATAAAATGGGAAAAAGTAAAGTGCAGGTGGCAGTGACACATATTATACCGCATATTTTACCAACCTTTTTGATTGGTTTAGTGTTACTATTCCCACATGCCATTATGCATGAAGCTTCTATTACCTTTTTAGGTTTTGGGCTACCTAAGGAAATGCCAGCAATAGGGGTTATTCTTTCAGAGGCTATGAATCATTTAGCTATGGGAAAATGGTGGCTTGCGGTATTCCCAGGCGTTATGCTCCTTGTGGCTGTGATCTTATTTGATAGAATTGGTGAGAATTTGAAAAAACTATGGAATCCAACAAGTGGAAATGAATAGAGGTGATAAGATGAAGCATAAAAATTGTATTTTATCAGTAGAAGACTTGGTCATTAAATTCAATATGTATAAAGGCTTTAAGAAACAAGATTTAGAAGTCATTCATCAGTTATCACTAGATGTATGTGAAGGTGAAATTGTAGCAGTAGTAGGTTCAAGTGGTTCGGGTAAAAGCTTACTCGCTCATGCTATATTAAATTTACTACCTCAAAATGCAAAGGTTCAAGGCAATATTACTTATGAAGGTGAAGTCTTAGATGAAGCGATGTGTAAAAAGATTTTAGGAAGAGAAATCGCCTTTATACCACAATCAGTTAATTATTTAGACCCTTTAATGAAAGTGGGAAAACAAGTTACAGGGGTTTTTTCTAAAAAAGAAAGAATGCAGGAGCTATTTAAACGTTATAAATTACATCAAGATACAGAAGAAAAATATCCTTTTCAATTATCAGGTGGTATGGCACGCCGTGTACTCATCGCCTCTGCTGTTATGGAGAAGCCAAAACTGATTATTGCAGATGAACCAACGCCTGGATTAAATCTTGAGATGGCTATGGAGACACTTAGACATTTTAGGCAGTTAGCAGATGAAGGCGCAGCGGTATTAATGATTACCCATGATATTGATCTTGCCCTTCATGTAGCCGATCGCATTGCAGTTTTTTATGCAGGAACTATCGTGGAGAATGCGCCAGTAGCAGACTTTTTGGCTGGAAAAGAAGCATTACGTCATCCATATAGTAAAGCTTTTATAGAAGCATTACCACAAAATGAATTTAAGCCTCTACCAGGAACGCAGCCTTATGCAGGTAATTTACCTTCAGGTTGTTTATTTGCAGAGCGTTGCCCAAATAGAGATGAACACTGTAGTATGAAATCTTTAGAGGTACGTACCGTTAGAGATGGAAAGGTAAGGTGTATACATGCAACTTAAGGCAGAGAATATAAGTTTTCGATATAATGAAAAGACACCTTGGATTTTAAAAGATGTGAATTTAACGGTGGAAAGAGGAGAGCGTGTAGCCATTGTAGGCCCATCGGGCTATGGCAAAAGTACACTGGCACGTATTTTAGCAGGATATAAATCGCCAAGTACAGGGCAGGTTTTATTAAATGAAGCGCCACTTCCACAAAAGGGGTATTGCCCAGTTCAAATGATTGCACAACACCCAGAACAAGCGGTAAATCCTAGGTGGAAAATGGAGAAGACATTAAATGAAGCATGGCATCCAGGTCCAGAATTATTGCTACAAATGGGTATTGAAGCAGCATGGATGAAAAGATGGCCGGCAGAATTATCAGGTGGGGAATTGCAAAGGTTCTGCATCGCACGTGTATTAGGACCAGAAACCCAGTATCTTATTTGTGATGAAATAACAACGATGCTAGACGTGATTACGCAAGCGCAAATATGGCAGCTCTTACTTAAGATTTCTGAAGAAAGACAATTAGGACTTATTGTGATTACACATAATATGGCACTGGCAAATAAAGTTTGTAATCGTATTATTAGGCTACCGGAGATTAATCACATTGATGGCATATAATGTATGAGCATGTAATATTATTCTTAGATAAAAGTAATAAGTATGGTATGATGGTACATAGGATAATGGAAGATAAGATATAAATGGGATAGGAGAAGATATGTCAAATAAAACAGGGGCGCATCAACATGTACTGGAAGATGGGACGGTCATTGAACATATCCACACACATGCACATACACATCAAAATACAAAGGCTGTACTGAATCGATTATCAAAGGTAATAGGACATCTAGAATCTATTAAGCGTATGGTGGAAAATGGAAGAGACTGTTCGGAAGTACTTATACAGTTGGCAGCTGTGAAATCAGCTATTAATAGTACAGGCAAAGTAATTCTTAAAGATCATATCGAACATTGCATTGTAGATGCATTGGAGCAGCAGGATATGGCGGCAATTAAAGAACTTAACGATGCCATTGATAAGTTTATAAAATAAAGAGGAGGAGGTATCCAATAGGATTGCTGGTGGAGAACTGGGGTATAGTCTACTCCTTCCGTAATTTATGATAGGCTAAGTTCGATAATTAAAGCAACGTTCGGAACTCGTTCACTACGTTCACTTCAAACAGCCGAACTAAAAGCGCTTTAATTATCTCACTAAGCCTATCAAGAAATTACTCCACAGGTAGCCTATACCCCAGTCCTCCACCAGCTTACTATTTGAATACCCTGAAGAGAAGAAGAAAAGTGAATTTATTTATGGTGACAGGCTAAGGATTACAATCAAAGTAAAGTTCGGAGCTCGTTCACTACGTTTACTTCAAACAGCCGAACTAAAAGCACTTTAATTATCTCACCAAGCCTATCAAGAAATTACTCCACAGGCATTGTATAACCCACCCTCTCACAGCTTACTATTTGGATACCCTGTAGGGAAGAAAGTGAATTTATTTATGGTGATAGGCTAAGGGACTACAATTAAAGCCGTGTTCGGAGCTCTTTCACTGATTCGCTTTAGAGAGTTGAATTAAAACTGTTAATGGATTGTAAGATTCGTTAACGGTTTTTTATTGTAAAGAAAAAATAGAAAATATAAACTTTTTTTGATATGATTATAGGGTTTGATATAATTAGGGCATGAAATTTTAGGGAGTTTATAAATTACAATTGTATGGGAGTAGATGAGTATGAGATATACATGGATAGAGGAATATCTTCTTAGCAAAAAAGGGGCACACAAGGATTTTAAGGAAGAATGGAACTGGGACAGGTATTTGATAGAAGATAAAATGTTTGTTGCGATTTGTTATGATAATAATCACAAAGATGTTTATATTACCTTAAAGTTAGAGCCATTAGAAGGGGATTTCTTACGTAGACAATATGAGGATATTATTCCTGGCTATTATATGAATAAGACCCATTGGAATTCTATTAAAACAGATGGGAATGTACCAGATGAATTATTAAAGGAGTTACTAGATAAATCTTATGAATTGGTGTTAGGTGGATTTAGTAAAAAGAAGCAAAAGGAAATACAGGGGATACTTCAAGAATAATGATGCCCTACTGTGCTAATTATCGGTATTAATGAGGTTGCTACACTTGATAAAAAGCAGAGTTCATTCTTCTCACACTATGATCCTAATATGGTAGAATGGTTTGGAAAGATGGTAGAAGAGAGAAAGAAACAGCATGATTGTAAAAAAGAAAAGAAGAGTTGGTAAAAAGAGTGTAAAGTTTCAGGTTAAAATTATCAAAAATAATATGGATAATAAAGTAAGAAACACAGCTAAAAGCCTTAATATTAAAATTAGGGCTTTTTTTAATGAACTGCTTATTTTAAAAT
>CALGWE010000587.1:0-8328 GCA_937935915.1 uncultured Clostridia bacterium | reverse complement strand
CTCAGGAGGATTTGAACCATTAAAAGCTGTAACAGGGGATAAAAAGGTAGTACTTGGACTAATTACAAGTAAAGTGCCTACACTTGAAAATAAACATGCAATTATTGCGCGTATTTATGAAGCTGCAAAATATATCCCACTTGATAGGCTTTACTTAAGTCCTCAATGCGGTTTTGCCTCTTGTGAAATTGGAAATAAATTAACAGAAGAAGCACAATGGGCAAAATTAGCTTTAGTGAAAGAAATAGCAGAAGAAGTTTGGGGGAAATAATTAGGAACATATAAAGTAAAGTGGCAGTAGTCGTTGTTACTAGTTGATTTATAGCACACATTATAAATTACAGAATGTGTAGAGAAGTAACAATGATTACTGCCGTAATTATTTTGCAATATTATTTTATTATAAGTGTCTTTTTGCCAGTAATTCTATCCAAGCGAAGATTAAGCAGGCTTCTAGGAAGGCTGTTAGTACACAAGTTGGGGTGAAAAGTGTTTCGTGTATTTGGATAGAAATAAGCGCTATAGAAAGTATGCTGCCATTAATGATAGGGATAATCTTTTTTAATGTTTTAAAGGGTAGCTTTCTATATTTAATTAAAAATAGAAGGATTAATAACAATTGTAGGGGTATTAAGTAGGTAATATAGGAATGGGTGCCTATTGGGAGTGGTTCGTACCAGTGAAATCCTTCTATAGTTGAAGTAAAGGCAAAAAAGCTATTAAAAAGAACAAGGAGTTGTAAAATCCAAAGGATAGACTCCGAGACTTTTTTGAAATTAGTTTTAGTCATGTGTTAAGACTCCTGTTTGTAGATAGTTTTATATGTATATATTTAATATAGCATATTTTATGTAAACAGGAATATTTATATTGTATTTATAAAAGAAGAAAGAATATTAAAAAACTCTTGGTGAGGAGCCAAGAGTTTTTAATGATATTAGCGTATTAAGATTTTAACCACAGTGAGTAAGCTTTTTAGCTAAGCTTACGGCAGCAGCGGCGTTGGCGGAATAACCGTCGGCCCCTATCTTTTTGGCGAAGCTTAAAGAGAGGGGGCGACCACCCACCATTACTTTAAAGCGATCTCTGAGACATTTTTCTTCTAATAGGTCAATGACAGCTGACATATGATTCATAGTCGTTGTCATTAGGGTTGAAATGACGATAAGATCAGCATTTTCGGCTACAGCTTGTTCTACAAATGTGTCAGCTGAAACATCACGTCCTAAGTCTACGACTTCGAAACCGGCACTTTCTAGAAAGAGAGCCACAATGCTTTTTCCGATATCATGTGTATCGCCAAATATTGTACCAATAACAATTTTTTTATTTAATCCCACCTTATCTGTGGGAATGGCTGCTTTTAGAGGAGTTAGAGCAGCATACATTGCATCGGCACATAAAAGTAATTCAGGGATGAAATATTCTTCTTGTGTATAGAGGTTGCTGACTTCTTCCATTCCGGCGATTAATCCTTCTTTAATAGCACCACTGACATTATAGCCTTTTTGAATAATTTCTTCTGCTAAGAGAGCAGCTTCATCTTCATCCATATTAATTACAGCGTCTTTTAATTTATCAAAGTAAAGGACTTCTTCGTTCGTATACATATACATCCCTCCATACATCTTTTCTTTTTAAAATTTTTTCGCGATAACCAATACCTTGTTTCCGATAATTTTGATCAACATATATACTAATTTCTGCTACGCCTGCATAGGCAGGATGGGTAAAGACGTGACTAAGGACGATGAAGCCAACGACTTTACCATCTATGCATGCCACTAAGCGGCAATTAGGATCATGAGCCTTATTCCAAGCCTCCCAAGATGGTAACTGAGTTTCAAAGGTTACATCTTCATTTTTAATTGAGTTTTCATAGATTCTAAGGACGATTTTAGCATCTGCTTTTTCCATTGGTTTAATAATAATAGGTCTAACATCTGTTACCATCTTGTTTGCTCCTTCCTATAAAATGGGTAAATTAAAAGTTAAGACATTTAACAAATAAATCATTAAAGTTTTCAATATTAGCTAGTTCAACGCATTTAATATTAGAAACTAAATCTTTCATTTCTGTTCTAAAGTCTTGGTTAAGTAAGAAAGCATTACCACCTGTTTTAGAGGTATTTCCTACAAAGTCAATTTTGTCACCAAAGGTATTTGGAATAAGCCCCATATTGACAAGACTTTTAGCACGTAAATGGTAACCAAATGAACCAGCTATAAGTACTTTGTCCACGGCACTAGCTTCTACATCTTGACTAAGCATTAAAGCTTCTACACCAGAACGTACGGCGCCTTTAGCAAGTTGCACTTGGCGGATATCACTAAGTGTAAGGAAAACGCCCTTGGCAACTTCAAAGGCAAGTTTACCTTCATATTCTTTAAGATGTTCTTTAAGTGGATTATCATCTGAAAGTTTGTTAGGATCAACGAAGCGACCACTTTTTTTAATGATACCAACGCGGATGAGTTCACCTACGATATCAAAGAGTCCACTACCACAAATACCAGTTGGTGTGCAGTTACCAATTGTTCTAATTTCAATTTCATTGGTATCTGTAACCTCGAAGTATTCGATAGCACCTTTTCCAGCACGCATACCAAATGTAATATTCATACCTTCAAAGGCAGGACCAGCTGCAGTTGATGTGGCAGAAAGTGCACCATCTCTGGCAATAACCATTTCACCATTTGTACCTATATCAATAAGAAGGGTTGTACCTTTTTTCTCTTCAAGTCTTGTAGAAAGTACACCAGAAGTAATATCTGGGCCTACATAAGCAGAGATAATTGGTGGGTAATAAACAAGACCAAAAGGTGAAATTTGAATACCATTTTCTTTAGCAGTATCATAACAACCACCATAGAGAACTGGTGTATATGGGTATTTTCCAAGAGATTTAGGGTCACGATTACCTGCAAGGTGAATCATCGTTGTATTACCACTATAAATGGCTTCATAAATTTGATCTGAAGAAATATGAGCTTCGCTGCAGACTACCTCAACCATACGATTAAATTCTTTAATAATACTTTCATACATTTCTTTTAAACCATCAGGATTAGATGCAAATTTAATACGTGTTAAAACGTCTTGTGCATGTAAACTTTGAGGGTTAAGGGCAGAAGTGCTGCAAAGTTCTTTGCCAGTAAGTAAATCAATGAGAGCACAAACAACAGTTGTTGTACCAATATCAATAGATAAACCATATAAATAGCTTGTAGTATCTCCAGCTTCTATGCCGAGAAGTTCTTTGCCACCATAGATTTCTGTATCTGTACCATTAAAACGTTTTGTAATATACGGTTTATTTTCATATTCAAAAGTAGAACCTTCATTTAAGATTTTTAAAGATTCATTTTGCTTTTTAGTAGAAGCAAATTCTACAGTTACATCATCTAACACATGAGATTGACAGGCTAATACATACCCCTCAGAAGCTTCTTCATCTGTAATACGATGGCGGTCACCAGTAGATGTAATATGTGTTAAAGAAACCGCGTCAAGTTTCACTTTACATTTACCACAGGTCCCAATCCCATCACAAGGAGATTCTACAACGAGGCCAGCCTTACGAGCGGCCTCTAAAATAGTAGTTTCTCTTTCAACTTCAATAGATGTACCTTGATTTTTAAAATAAACTGTAACCATATGTGTTCCCCCCTTAGATGTTTTTAACAGCTTCTGTGAAAGCTACAATATTTTCAAGTGGTGTAGAAGTACTAAGACCACAAGCAGGTGCAATGATATTAATATCATCTTTAATAAGAGCTTCTGCACGTTTTACAATGGCAGAGGTATTAGATTGTTCCAGCATAATTGTACTAAGGTTACCCATTGTAGTAATGTGGTTATACTCATTTTTAATATTTTTGAGGCTAACAAAAGCATCTACACTAAGGGCATCACTATGGAATTTAGCACAAGAAGATTTAACGGCTTCCATTTGACCACAAATATGTATAATAGCTGGGACACCCATTGCATGAATACCATCAACTAATTTATTAAGGTATTCTACTGCATACAAATCAAACATTTTAGGTCCTAAGATTTCCCCAGTAGCAGTAGGGTCAGCTATGGAAATAGCTGTTGCCCCGTTATCTACCATAAGCTGAGCATATTCTAAAAGATGCTCTGTAACGTAATTTAAAACCTTGTGAGAATCTGTTTGTTCCTTGCGAAGCTGTTTAATGAAGGTCATAGGATCTACAATAGAAGCAGCAGTACTAATAGGACCTGTTAAGCTACCAATGGCAGGTACATCAGGATGCTTTTGACTTAAGTTATAAATCGTTTGAACCACAGCTTCAACACGATTATTTTTAGCCATACTGCCTAATGGTACAAATTCTACATCTTTTACAGAAGCAAACTTTTCTTTTTGAATTTTTGGTTCACATTCTAAGCTGCCAAAGTTAATTTCACTACCAAGAACCTCAGCTTCTATAGTCATACAGAAAGGAATACCGAAGTTTTCAAATCCTGTATATTGATGGACATCATAAGCTAAATCAGTCATTTTATCAGCAGTATGATGGGCATCGGGTAAAACATGATTATTTTTAGTCATAACGTCGACGATAGCTGCATTCATCATACCACCGGGGCAGATAATAGGTGGACGTTCAACTTTCTCTCCGCTTAGGACACGAACAAGTCTTTCTTTAGGTGAAAATACATCATTTGCCATAGTTTATCCCTCCTCTAGTTTGATTACTGTAGTAATTATGCAACACCTACTAATTTTTGAGCTAATTTAACAGCTTCAGCGGCATTTTTAGAATAGCCATCAGCACCGATTTTATCTGAGAATGATTGAGAAATAGGGCCACCACCAACCATTACTTTGAAGCGATCGCGTAGACCTTTTTCATCAAGGATTTTAATAACATCTTCCATAGCATCCATTGTTGTAGTCATAAGTGTTGAAATACAAATGATTTCAGCATCTTTTTCAATAGCTTCTTCAACGAGATCTTCAGGTGCTACATCTCGTCCAGCATCATGAACATCAAAACCAGATGTTTCAAGCATTAATTTAACTAAGTTTTTACCAATATCATGTGTATCTCCTTCGATTACGGCAATAACAACTTTATGTTTCTCTGAAGCGTCAGCTGATTTGATATAAGGTTTAAGAATATCTACGCCAACGTTCATGGCATCAGCACATAAGAGTAATTCAGGTACGAAGTATTCTTGTTCTTCAAAAAGTTCACCAGCTCGGTCCATGCCTTTTGTAAGCCCTTGGTCAATGGCAGTAAAAGCATCAATTCCTTGTGCGATGACTTCATTGGCAAGTTCTGCTACTGTATCTTCATCCATATCTACTACTGCATCTGCTAATCTTTCATAAATTGTACTCATAATGATCATCCTTTCAGGCCTCTTGGGCATTTAATTTAGTTTATTTAAAATTTAATAAGATAAATTTCTAATTAGAAATTTGCGGCTACCTGTAAATCTTGTGTATTAGAATGTGCTACTTTTACCATAGATTCTAGATTTTCAAGTGGTGTCTGCGGTGCTAAATCACAACCAGGCATAAGAATGAAACCGCCACGCTGCCAAGCTGAATCATCGATACATTTTTGAGCGGCTTCTGCAACACGTTCTTTAGAAGACATAAGCATGATTTCTGCTGGGTCGATTTGTCCTGCAAAAGCCATTTTGCCATCAAGCTTTTCTCTTGCAAGAGCTAAATCAACTTTATAATCCATAGAGAACATATCTGCTTTTGTGTCAGGTAAGACTTCTAAGATTTGAGAGGTATTACCACAAATATGAATCATTTTAGAGAATGGTTTATCACCAATTCTTTCATTGACATCAAGTAGAAGTGGTAAGGCAATTTTTTCAAACATCTTTCGACTAATCATATCGCCAGAAGCAACTGGTTCGGCTTGTGAAACATGTTCAACACCTGCATCTAAGAATAAGTTCCAATAGGTAAGTACCATTTCTTTTGTAAAGTCCATCACATATTTCATACCTTCTGGGTCTTTTCGAAGTCCTAACATAAATTCAGTAGTACCTAGCATAAGGTTAGCAAGTGTCATTGGCCCCCATTGACTAACTGCAAGCATTACCTCATCGCCAACTTTTTGTTTCATGATTTTGGTACTTTCAACCATAGCGATAATACCAGGGTCTTTTTTAATATCATCTAAGTTAAGCTTATCGATATCAGAAGGTGAAGTAATAAAAGGTTTAACAGAGGCAGCAGTACCCACTTTGTTAAATTTGGTTTTAGCACCTAAAGCTCTTAAAACTAAGTGGTTACAACCACCTGCACACCAGATTAAATCTGACTTAACTTTTTTGTTTGTATTAATGAGATAGTCAGCAGAGGCTTCTGGAGACATATCGAAAGAATCTTGGAGAGACATACCGTTTTGGTTATAAGCCCAAACGCCACCAGATAAAATGATGACTGGAACACGATCAGTTGGTTCTAATTTAACAGCCTTTTTAAATATTTCTTTTGCATTCATATGTATTCCTCCTTTTTAGATAAGAGTTGTTGGTTTTGAATTTCTATACCTGCATTATGATATAAATACTAGGGATTAAAAAGGCACAATTTTGAAGTTTCAATTGGGGACAGTAAATGAGAATTAGAAATACATTGACCTAATAAAGAAGGTCTGATATTATTTGAATAATCAAGCATAAAAGCTATCAAAGGCGATAACTTTACTACTAAAGTAATAGTCTTTGATAGCTTTTTTTGCATATTAAGCTAGCTTACATATATAGAAGGAGGGGGAGAAGATATATGATTTATTTAGACAAAAGTATTAATAAACCTTTGTATGAGCAATTATACGAGGCAATAAAGCAAGCTATTATTGAAGGAGAACTTAGTAAAAATAAAACATTAAGTTCGGTAAGGGTAATGGTAAAAGACTTGCAGGTGAGTAGAAATACAGTAGAACGTGCATATCAACAACTTTTGGTGGAAGGATATATTAGATCTGTTCCAGGTGCAGGTTATTATGTACAAGATATTGCTAATGATTATTTAAATAAATTTAGTATAGAACATAAAAAAACATTAGAAGAAGAGGTTAAGAAAAAAGTAACGCTTAAATATGACTTTGAATATGCCAGTATTGATTCGGAGTTATTTCCATGGGATAAATGGAGAAAGTATGTGCAAAATGCCATCTTGGAAGAGGCCAACCATAAAGAAATTGCTTATGAGATAAATAAGGGGAATTTATTACTTCGGAAAAATTTATGCCAATATCTAAAAGCTTATAGAGGGGTGAATTGTACACCCGAACAGATTATTATTTGTGCCGGTACGCAGTTTGGAATGGAAATTTTAACGCATATTTTGCCTCATACAAAGTATAATTTAGCCTTTGAAGAACCAGGGTTTGATGGCATGAGAGATTTATTTTTAAATAGGGGGTATAGCATCACACCTATACCTGTTTTAGGGGACGGTATAGACTTAGTGGCACTTAATAATGCAGAATGTAACCTTTTATATATTACACCTTCACATCAATTTCCTACAGGAGTAGTGACATCAATTTCTAAGCGTAATAAGCTTTTAAGATGGGCTTATAGCAATGATGCATATATTATAGAAAATGATTATGAGAGTGAATTTAGATATGGTACAAAACCTGTACCATCCTTGCAATCACTGGATCAGTATGACAAAGTGATTTATGTAGGGACACTTTCTAAAGTATTATCGCCATCTATTCGTTGTGCGTATATTGTGCTACCGGAGCAGCTTTTAGATGCTTACGATATGGGGTATGGACATTTTTATTCTGCCTTGCCTACATATAACCAAGTAGCATTAGCTAGATTTATAGAAGATGGATTACTTGAAAAACATGTAAGAAAAGTTGTGTTACTCAATGAACGTAAGTATAAGGTACTCAAAAAAGCTGTTAAGGAGCTTTTAGAAAAGAAGGTAAAGATTTGTAAGCAACCAGCAGGCGTGCATACTTTGGTAAATATTTATGGTGACAAATCTCAAGAGGAAGTTATAGAGGAAATGCGAAAAGCTTCAGTAGGTATTTATGGTACTAAACAGTATTGGTATGATAAAACATCTGCACCTGAAAATTTATTTTTATTAGGGTTTAATTCTATGTCAGAATCACAGATTATATCGGGATGTAAGCGTATGCAAGAAGTTTTAAAGTAACTTAAAAAAGACTAGTATAAATAGGCGTAAAACCTTTTAAACTAGTCTTTTATGTTATTTGCTATAAATGTTTTTTAGAAAGCAGTTCTATCCAAGTAAGTATTAAACAGGCTTCTAGAAAAGCCATTAAGATACAAGTTGG
>CALGWE010000586.1:0-1454 GCA_937935915.1 uncultured Clostridia bacterium | reverse complement strand
AATCCTCTAGCTTTTTTGTGTGCTTACTTATTAAGGCAGAATATATGACATGTTGCTAAAAGAGAAGATAAGTTATGAGAAAATATTGACTGTATATTATGGAAAATATAAAATTATTTTGATAAACAAAATAAAGGGGGAGATGTTTTGATGAATAAAAAGCTAACTTATTTGATTTCAGCAGCACTTGTAATGAGTACATTATCCACTCAGGCAGCCACAAGTGGAGAGGTAATACTTAAAAATAGCACTACAAGTATTACAACAGGTAGTCAATTAGCAGTAAATACTTATGATGGTAAGGGATTTGCAGTAGAATTTCATATGAATAACCAATGGTTAGGAGGATTTAATGGTGAGTTAATACTCAAAAATACCAGTGATGAGCCTTTAGAAGATTGGGCATTGGCATTTGATATGCCTTGTGAACTAAGTGATGTGTGGGGGGCACAAATACTAAGACATGAAGGTAGTCATTATGTGCTCAAAGATGCAGGATGGAATAGGGTGATTGTAGCAGGGGAAAGTATTCATATTGGATTTAGTGGCGTGAAGGCTGAAGACCAAGAAATAAGTGCACCACAAACTTATACACTCCTTAAAGCAAAAGAGGAAATATCTTCAGTAGCGTGTGCCATTGACTTTAAACCAGTAGAGATTTGGCAAGATGGACTGAATGGCGAAATTAATATTCATAATACGACAGATGAAACGATTGAAGACTGGGTATTAGCATTTGACTTTGAAGGAGAGATCGAAAGCTTTTGGTCAGCTGATATTATAAGTCATGAAGACAATCATTATATGATTAAAAACAAAGGGCATAACGCAAGTATTTCACCAAATCAGACGTTAACTTTAGGTTTTATGGCAAAGGTAGAAAATATGCAAGTAGTACCTACGCACTATGAATTAGGGCAAATAGGAAAGGTATATGAAGAAGAAATAGACTATGAGAAAGATACAGATGCAGATGAAATACCGGATTACTATGAAAATATTATAGGGACCAATTCTAATAAAGCAGACACGGATGAGGATGGATTGCCAGATGGTTATGAATTTTTTGTTTTAGGCACTTCACCTTTGTTGAAAGATACGGATGAAAATGGCATTGAAGATGGCGTAGAAGATTTAGATCAAGATGGCTTAAGCAATCTAGAAGAATATCAGTTAGGTACTAATCCCAAAGATCAAGATACAGACGGAGATGGCTTGTTAGATGGTGAAGAGATTTATACATATCATACAAACCCGTTGTTAAAGGATACAGATGGGGATAGCTTAGACGATGGGCATGAAATTGAGTTTGGCTTTAATCCATTGGTGGCAGATACAGATAGTAATGGCATTATAGATGGGGAAGAAAAGGTGAAGCAGACTTTAAGACAAACTATAGTTAATAGCGAAAGACCTGGAGTAACAGGGGTGGTAGTAACAGCTCAGTGTCCAGG
>CALGWE010000585.1:0-2902 GCA_937935915.1 uncultured Clostridia bacterium | reverse complement strand
AATTATTTAGTTACTTTACCTTCAACTTGTTGTGTTTTTTGATTTAAGTTTTGAGCAAGATCAAGTTTGGCAAAATCATCTGTTTGTGGCAATGTCATAGAGAAATTGTTTGTATAGTCAATTTGCGCATTAGCGACTTTAATAGACGCATCTAATAAGTGACCACCTTTTGACTTATCCTCTGAGATGAAGTGAAGATGCCAACCTGGTAAGTTAATGCCTTGTACATAATCAGGACAACGAATAGCAACGATTGTACCAGGTACATTTTCATATGTAAATTCAGGTTGTGTGGCTGCAATTTCACTTAATGGTTTGTATGGTTTTGTTTGAGCAGGTACGCTTCTAACATGAACCATATTGAAGTCACCTTTAATGGTAGCCATATAGAAGAGATTTTTATTCTCTTTATTTTTAGCAATGGCATCATCTAAGGCTTTTTTGATCTCTTCAATATTTTTAACATCTTTAAGTTCTTTGATTTCTAAATCATTATCCATATAAGTTACAGTGGCAAATGGGATCAGTGTATCCCCTTTTTGTTTTTCTACGCTGCCATCAGATTTTGCTTTATAAACAGCACCATCTAAGACAATCATCTCACCATCTAATGTATGGAAGGTACCAAGACCTGTGTCACCATGTTTTAATAATTCATCTACTGTGATAAATCCATCATAGTTACCAAGCATTAAAGCGTTAAGTTCCGCAACTTGATAAATATTTTCTCTATCCACAGCTGGAGTAACAACTTTATTTTCAGTTACAGGTTTTGTAGTGTTTTGAACTGTTTCAGCCAATAAAGGCATTCCCATTAAGCATTGTAAAGCTAAAACACCAGCAATTAATTTTTTTCTTTTCATCTGTGTTTCCCTCTCTTTAAATGATTAATATTTTATAAGTTGAATGGACTTACAATTTATATTATAAAATGAAAAAAATAGAAGATAAACACAGGAGTTTGAAAATAATAAATTTTATAAAAAACAAACATAAAACGTCATAGAATGGTAAGAGAAGTAGCCATTTTATATAGTTCATCTAATATTGTGGAAATTTAATATACAAATGTATTAAATAAAATAGAAATTATGCATTATAAGTGTGAAAATTTTAAAAAATAAATTATAATATATTCAGAATAGTTTTGGGCAAATGAGAGAAGGTGGGTTACTTTATTTAGAAAGGTTACACATTATGACTATAAGAAATTAGAATGATAATGAAGGGGGATTAAATATGGAGAATAGATTAAATCAATTATGGCAAGCTTCATTAGCAAAAGAAGCAGAAGTAAAGAAAGAAATGTTGGTACGTATGCCAGAGCATATTGATGAACAAATATTTCTAAATTAACAACCTGTATTGATGAAGTGGAAGAAGCAACTGGTGTAAAATGCGTTTGTCAAAAAGGTTGTGGGGGATGTTGTAAACAAGCCATTCAGGTATTAGAAAGTGAGATGCAAGCCATTAAAGTCAAGGTGCTAAGCTTTTCAAAAGAGGAAAAGCAAGCATTATATGAACGTTGTATACGTGTTTTAGCGATGATTGAGGAAAAGGGATTAGATACAGATTTTAGTCATTATTACTCAGCGAAAGGGGTATCACCTAAACTCATGCAATTTATGCAAGACTATTTTGCGCTGGGGTTAGACTGTCCACTTCTATCAGAAGAAGGCAGTTGCATGATTTATGAAGTAAGGCCAGGTGGCTGTTGGGGATATCGTGTATATGATAATCCGGAAATATGTACAAGCTCTTTCTATAATTTAAATGGGGTTCACTTTGAAAACTGGGAAAACTATCTTTTAAATGTACTTTATCGTAAAACTGGCAAAGTACAAGCACTTAAGCTTTTACCTTATTGGTTATTCGACATTTTAGAAGAAGATAAGAAAAATGAGGAAAATCGTTCACAATTAGGTTAGAAAAATGTAATGAATCATAACTGGAAATTTATAGATAAGTTTATTATAATGTCTTTAGACTTACTCATAGGAGACAATTAAAATTTAAGCCCAGAATAAATGAGCGTGTCAAATTGAGCAAGGACTTTATTTGGCTAAGTAATGGAGGACGTTATGAAACAATTAATTATTTTAGCCCAGCAACCAACGCAGTTATCAGACCAAAACTTCAATCTGGAAGGCTGGATGCTAATTGGCGCAGGCATTGCAATTTGCCTTGCTATTATTTTATTATTTTTCTTTAATAAATTATTTACGAAAAGATGTCTTGAGACGCCAAAGGGGCAAAAAGCTGAAAAAGTAAGACAGCCACAAGTAGCTAGTAAAGCCGAAAAAGCAAGAAAGCTACAAGAAGCTAGGGAAGCCGAAAAAGCAAGAAAGCTACAAGAGGCTGAGGAAGCTGAAAGAATAAGAAAGCTCAAGGAAGCTCAGGAAGCTGAAAGAGCAAGAAGGCTACAGGAAGCTGAGGAAGCCGAAAGAATAAGACAGCTACAAGCAGCAAAAAAAGCTACATATACACAACCAGAATCAGAGAAGGTTGTAGCCCATGGCGCAGCAAAAGATATGGGTGCTCAAATGCCAGGTGGCACCTGGATTAATCTAATAGATGAAAATGACTTATCTAAAAGTATCAGTTTTTATTTAAAAAATGAACTTGTAGTGGGACGTAATCCTCAAAAGAGTCAAGTCATTATAGCAGATGATCCTACAGTTTCTTCTAAACACTGTAAGTTTTATGTATTTGACGATAAAGTTTATTTAATGGATTTAGGCTCTACAAATGGTACTTTTGTAAATGGTAAATTAATAGAATATGCTGTCTGCCTTAAAGTAGGCGACAAAATCGCTATTGGGGCTAGAAAATATTTGGTCAAATGGTAAGAGTATACGTAGAAAGGTTTTTGTTATATAATAAACTGAACATAAAACGAAAG
>CALGWE010000584.1:0-2504 GCA_937935915.1 uncultured Clostridia bacterium | reverse complement strand
TTTTCTGCTGCATAAGCCATAATCTTATCCCCAGCAGTATAGTTCATTCTTGGCATACCATCTGGGCTGTTTTTAGAAGCATATTGATCAAGTAATGAATAGGCTTTCATTTCATTAGATGCAGTTATGCTATTGCAGTGGAAATTATTAATTGCTGTATTATTGCTATTATAAATATTTGTATCTGTTACATTGGTACCAAATTTCATACCATAGTAATTCATAAGGCCTGCTAATGAATAATAACCGTTAACATCTTTTTCTACACCTTTCACTGGGCCAGTTGGTCTAGCTTCTGTATTTCTAAGTTTTAATGAAATATCATTGACTGTCACAGTTTGACCATCTGTTAAAGACATGATTTGAATTTCAGCTAAGCTTTCTGTTTCATCTACTGTGAAAGTATAGCTATCTGTTGTAGCTTCTTCTAACCCGTAACCTGGATAATCTGTTTTGAAAGCCTCTCCTGATGCATCACATAATTTAATGCAGAATTGATAATCTGCTGTAATATCTAATGTGACTTCTTTTACATTTTCTGCTGTAATAGGACATGTGGCTGTTTGATATTTTTCTTCGTAATCAATTACTGCATGATCCCCAGCTTTTGTAACAGTTACACCATGACCATCTTTTATATTTGAGGTTGGTACTTTTACAATATTGCTAGTTCCTACATTGCCACTAGTTTTCATATCAAGACTATTAATCGTAAGCACTTGACCATCTGATATAGACATGATTTGAATTTGACCTAATTCCTGAGTACTTGGAATTTCATAAACATAATCATCTGTGGTGCTTTCTTCTACGCCGTAACATGGATAGTCTGTTTCAAAGGCTTCTCCACTTGCATCACATAATTTAATACAAAACTGAGAATCTGCTGTAATATTAAGTGATACTTCTGTTACATTACTTTCTTTTACTTTATATGTAGCTGTTTGATATTTCTCATTATATGTAATAGTTGTAGATGCTTCACCTTGTGTAACTTTTACACCAGTTCCTGCTGACATTGGTACGGCTTGCGCATAAGCCATAGATAAACTTATTCCGATAACTAAAGCAAATGCCCCCATTTTTCTCCATCTCATAGAAAATTTTGTTTTCATTCTACTTCATCTCCCCTTATCTTTTAAATCACATACCCTTATTTATATTTAGCTTAATACATTCCCTAAGGCTTTTAAAGCCTTCTAGCATATTATGTATATTACATCTACCTCACCTGTTATCTTGTAGTGACAACATGACAATACCTTTTCACATATCTAGGACATATAAAAAGGCCATAACACTTTATCTTGTGTTATGGCCTTTGCCTATCTATAATATTTATAATTTTTTAATCATCATTAGGCCTTGATTGTCATCAATTTCTAATTGCTCATGAATATGGGCATGCTCGATATAAAAAATGCCTTTACCGTCTGGCTGATAACCTCGCTTTGCATAAAGTCTTTGTGCTGCTGTATAAGGATCCGCAAGACCTACACCTGCTCCACAATAGTCACTACGCTCTAAAGCACGTCTTTCTAGTTCATCCATTAGTTTTGTTGCAATACCTCTGCTTTTAAATGTATCCAGTACTTCTATGTCCGTGATTTCTGGTATTCCTTCTTCTTCAAAACCTTCATACTCACTTTCCCACAAAATAGTGGCATACCCTGCAACTTGACCCTTACAATAAGCAACAATGGTATTTCTCTTTCCTATACGGCCTGCCTCTAAATAGGATGTATAAAGCTGAGCGGTCCCATGGACCTTTCCGGCGAATGCTTCTTCTAAATTTTTACAGTCTGCTTCGTCCATTTCTCTCAGTATAATATCCCCTTCTATATCCATTTGTGTCCTCCGTTAAATTTTATTTAATAGGTTTATTCTCCTATTATACGCCTCACATTATACTTATGCAAGTAACACTTATTTCATGGCAACAAATTTTTCAATCACTTTAGCAACACCATCTTCTTCATTAGAATCTGTAATATAATCAGCTGCTTTTTTAACTTCTTCAAAGGCATTTCCCATAGCTACACCAAGTCCAGCATATTCAATCATATCTAAATCATTTCCGGCATCACCAATACAAATGATTTCTTCACGTTTAATGCCAAGGTGCTCGCCTAAAGCTTTTACACCTACAGCTTTTCCTGAATTTTTATTTAAGAATTCTAAAAAGAAAGGTGCACTTCTTACAATTGTATATTCATCATAAAGTGTTTGTGGTAACTTTTTAATCGCTTCTTCTAAAACTTCTACTGGGTCAATAAGCATGATTTTAACGATATCTTCTTCAGCAGAAATTGTATCATAATTAACTTCATGTACTGGAATCCCATTAATACGCCCTTCTAACTGAGAGTATTCATTCATTTTAGGTGTGATGCAGCCATCTTTTGAAAAGGCATGAATATTTACACCAAGTTCTTTAGATAGCTTATAAAGTGCCATTAAATCTTTACCTTTTAAAACGCTTTTTGCAATGACTTCTTTAGTCC
>CALGWE010000583.1:0-2612 GCA_937935915.1 uncultured Clostridia bacterium | reverse complement strand
CATCAAATCATCCAATTGTAGAGAAGATAAGACAAAGAACTTCTATGGATACGATTAGAGCTGATGCCAACCTAACATCTTTTGAAGAGGCATTTATAGATGCGATGGGAAAAGAAAACATGACTGTGGATGAATATATTAAACTTACACATACTCCATTGAGTCAGTTATCAGAAAAAGATATAAAACGCATATATAATGTAAATAGTGCAGTTGCAAATCCAACTAATGATGTATTAATGTCAAAAGTTATTCCTGAAGGAACTTATATTAATTGTATTGAAAATGGAAATTTTAGTGATACAGTGGGAAATTGTCTTACTAGAGCACAGGATATGCAAGATTGTAGTACATTTAATGATTATTATAATAAACTAGGTCTTAATTATGAAGGAAATCCTTTTGACACAGCAGATAAAATGTATGTTATGAGATATACATCGCCAGATACTGAAAGGTTGGTTACTAGAAGTTATGGTGGATGCAGTGATAAAGATGTAAAAATAGCTCAAGATGTATTAGGGTTAGATGCTGGGCATACCTTTAAAAATGATCCTCCATATCTAGGTACAGGAGTAACTAAAGATGTAGAAAATGGCATTGGAAAAATGGAATTAATGACAATTAAAGATATAGGAGGTAATGCACAATATTGTAAAATTGAGGATGGCTCTGCAATTTATAAGGTTGAAAGAGATAGTTTAGAAGAGAAGTTAGTTGCAATAAGATATAATGAAAAATGGTGGAAGGTAAGTGATTTTGGTGAATAAAAGTGGTATGTATGCAATTTATAATGGTAAGGAATATAGATGTGGAACAATAGATGGAGGAAAGGGGATTGAATTATACAGTGATATTCCATTAGAAAGTTTTACAGAGTTTTTTGGAACTTACTCTAAGCTCGTTAAGAGGGAGGAATGCTCAAGAGTTTATAAAAAAACACTTTGCTTTAGATATAATAATGATAGTTTTTTAATTCGAGAGGAAAAAGATAATAAAGTTTTACTTGAAACAGGACCAAGATCATATGATTTATTGGATTTAGGATTTGTCAGAGTACTACATGATACATTTCAAAAATGGGTTTCCTTGGACGAGGGAGAAAGGTATTGGGCTATAATGGAGTATTAAAATATTGTATTTTTAATATAGGAAGATATTTAGGTATAAAATGATGACACAACGAGAATTAAATAGAAAGAAACTTTTATTAGCAATAGAAGAAGGTGAAATATATGCTTATTATAAAGATGAACCTAATTGTGGAATAGTAGAGCTGCTAGAGAAAAATCTACTACGTTGGCTAGAATACAAATCTGGAGTAGGTGTGTATAAAGCATTTATGACTATAAGTTATCAAATGGAAATGGAACAGAAAAAAGTAGCACCATTTAAGTTGAATTATGAAATATTAGAAAGAAGTTTATGGGAAGAGATGCGAATTGAAAATGAAATAAACATAAAAAATTATGGTATAAATCTTTTGTAATATAGGTATTTAATGCGTAATGACGATATAGAATGAAAAAATAAAAAAGGACTTAACATAGACAGTTAGGCAAGGAGATAAGATGCCATGGAGAGAAACATAGAAGTTCAAACACAGGCGCTAACTAGTTTATCAAGGGACTATAAAATTTATGGACAAAATGTTTATAGCCGTTATAAAACAGGTTCTAGCCGTATTGAAAGAGAATTAGAAAGTATACTAAGAAAATATGCTGAATATGGTAGTGTCACAAGTAAAGCGCGTAGTATTCAAAGTAAATTACGAGAAATAGAAAGACAAGCTAAAGAAATAGAAGCACGTAGTAGTAAACTGAGTCAAGGATTAAGTAATGTAGCAGCTTCTTATAAGGAAGATGAAGCACAATCAAAACGCATCATTGATACACAAAAACTATCCGTAGATAAAATGAGTAATAAGACTACGAATGTAAAAGTAGCTGTTAAATTAGATAGTAAATTAACAACTAGTGAAATAGGTAATACAGTAGCTACATCTACTAAAGCTGTAATAGATAAAGTACATGATATAACAGAGGGCACTATAGAAGCAATTAAAAGTTCTAGTGTTGTATCTCAGATTAAAGGGATAGGTAAGAAAGTCTCTAATACGTTAAGTAATATTAAGACAAGCATTTCAGATGCTGTCACAAACTTTGGTAAAAAAGTAAGCGAAGTTGCCACAGGCATTCAAAAAACAGTAGTGAACTTTACAAGTGCAGTAAAAGATAAGTGGGAAAATCTAAAAAGTAATGTAAAGAGCTTTGCTAAGAAAACTAAAGACTTTGTATGTGATGTAGGAAAGAAAGTAGCAGATGGTTTAACTGGTGCCTTTAAGAAGTTTAAAGAAGTAGCACAAACTGCTATAGAATACATAAAGGATAAGAAAGATGTTATTTTAGACACACTCAAGAAAGTGGGTATCAAGATTTTAGATGGTACACAGTTTATATTAGATATAGTAGGCCTTATACCTGGATTAGGAGAAATAGCCGATTGTATAAATGGTGTTATTTATACGCTAAGAAAAGATGCTGTTAATGCAGCTCTATCCTTTGCAGCCTGTATTCCATTTGCCGGTTGGGCAGCTACAGGTGGAAAGATAG
>CALGWE010000582.1:0-1741 GCA_937935915.1 uncultured Clostridia bacterium | reverse complement strand
TACACGACGCTCTTCCGATCTCCTTATAAGACGAAATACTAATTAATCCTTCTTATAGTATCACCAAATTCACCAATATAAAAGATTTGACCACCAAGTTATGGCATATTTGCTTATATACGTATAGTCTTATTAAATTTATTAAAACTAATACTTGACATATTACTATGTTTGCAATGATAATTAGAGGTTGTATATGCTATTTATTACGAAGCAATTTATATAAAAAGATAAGGATGATAAAAATGTCACAAGAAACATCAATGTATCAAGATGAAGTACAAAAAAGACGTACTTTTGCCATTATTTCTCACCCTGATGCAGGGAAAACAACACTTACAGAAAAATTCCTTTTATACGGGGGAGCTATTCGTTCAGCAGGTTCTGTTAAATCTAGAAGAACTCAAAAACATGCTGTATCTGACTGGATGGAAATTGAAAAACAAAGAGGTATCTCTGTTACTTCCAGTGTACTTCAATTCAACTATGATGGCTTCTGTATCAATATTCTAGATACACCAGGTCACCAAGACTTCAGTGAGGATACTTATCGTACACTTGTTGCTGCGGATAGTGCCGTAATGGTTATTGATGCTGCAAAAGGGGTAGAAGCACAAACAAAGAAACTTTTCAAAGTTTGTAAAATGCGTGGTATTCCAATTTTCACATTCATTAACAAAATGGACTCACATGGTAAAGATCCATTCGAACTTATGGAAGAAATCGAAAATGTCCTTGGTATTCGTTCTTATCCAATGGACTGGCCTATTGGTAGTGGTAAAGATTTTAAAGGTGTTTATAACCGTCGTAAAAAGCAAATCGAACTTTTCGATGATGGAAACCATGGACAATCTATTGCCCAGGCCATTACAGGTGAAGTAGATGATCCTAAATTCACAGAACTTCTTGGCTCTGCCCTTCATGATAAACTTCTTGAAGATATTGAGCTTTTAGATATGGCTGGTGATGATTTCGACTTAGAGCAAATCTTAAAAGGTGAACTTACACCAGTATTCTTCGGTAGTGCTTTAACAAACTTCGGGGTTGAGCCTTTCCTTGAAGCCTTCCTTGATATTACAACACCACCACAACCTCGTCCAAGTAACATGGGTGAGATTCCAACAAATGCACCTTACTTCTCTGGGTTTATCTTCAAAATCCAAGCAAATATGAATCCAGCACATCGTGATAGAATTGCTTTCCTTCGTATTTGTTCAGGAAGATTCGAAAAAGGTATGATGGTTAACCACGTACAAAAAGGTAAAAAAGTGAAACTTGCACAACCACAACAATTCTTAGCACAAGATCGCGCAACGGTAGATATTGCTTATCCTGGTGATATTATCGGTATCCATGACCCTGGTATCTTCAATATCGGCGATACATTATGCAGCGATAATATTAAACTTCAATTTGAAGGTATTCCTCAATTCGCACCAGAACACTTCATGCGTGTTTCTACAACGAATGCCTTAAAACGTAAAGAAGAAGGTTCTATTCAAGTATTTAGACCTCACCTTACTGGTACTGAAGAAGTTATCGTAGGAGTTGTAGGGGTACTTCAATTCGAGGTATTAGAATACCGTCTTAAAAATGAATATGGCGTAGAAATTAAAATGCAACGCTTACCATATCGCTTTATCCGTTGGATTGAAGCTGAAAACTTCGACTTCGATCGTTTCAAAGGTTCTATGGACTCTACGCTTGTTGAAACTGAAGACGGCGAGCCAGTTATGCTTTG
>CALGWE010000581.1:0-2161 GCA_937935915.1 uncultured Clostridia bacterium | reverse complement strand
CCCATACCAAGTCCATCAAAAATAGATGAAATAGGACCATTTTTGAAAGCGTAAGCTTCTGCACGCCCTAAAATAATACAGTTAACAACAATAAGTGGAATAAATAAACCAAGTGTATTATATAAATCTAACATATAAGCTTTTAATAATAACTCAATCATTGTTACGAAACTTGCAATGATGACGATAAATGCTGGGATTCTGATTTTGTTTGGAATCACTTTTCGAAGAAGTGAAATTACAAAGTTTGAACACATTAGTACTGCTGTTGTTGTAAGTCCCATGGCAAAACCATTTGTGGCACTTGTTGTAACGGCTAAAGTTGGACACATCCCTAATACTTGCACAAATGTAGGGTTATCTGTCAATAAACCAGCTTTAAGTCTCTCAAGTAACTTTTTCATTATAAATCCCCCCATTCTGCGCTATGTGCGTTTATGTATTCAGCTGCTGCATTTACGGCATTTGTGATAGCTGTTGATGTAATTGTAGCACCTGTAATGGCTTGAATTTCAGTTTCAGCTGGTGCAACCTTTGTCACTGTAAGTGGTGCAACTTTACCTTTGAATTGATCAGAGAATGCAGGTTTTTCAGCATTTGCACCAAAACCTGGTGTTTCAGAGTGACTTAAGATTTTAATGCCTTCTACACTACCTTCTTGATTAAAAGCTACTAACATTTCAATAGCTCCACCATAACCAACTTTTGCCACATAACCCATTTGTGAGCCACTAGCTTTAGCCACAAACATGGTCACTACATCGCCTTCACTAGCGCCTTCTACTTCTATGAAATCATCAGCTTCTGTTAAAAGTGCTTTCATTGCTTCCATTTGTGTTTTCGCATTATTTTCTTCAATAATAGGTTTTGTTACCTGATAGATGCCACCTAAAAGTCCCGTACAAATACCTGTTATAAGGAAAAGAATAACGCCAAGCTTTAAAATATCTTTCATGTTATTTTCCCTCCCCAAAACGTTTTTGTTTAATGTAACGATCGATAAGTGGTACTGTTAAGTTCATAAGTAAAATACTATAACTTACACCTTCTGGGTAACCACCCCATAATCTAATCACTGTTGTAATAATACCAGCACCTACTGCAAATATAATTTGACCTTTTACAGTCATAGGTGTTGTTGTATAGTCAGTTGCCATAAAGAATGCGCCAAGCATTGCCCCACCTAAGAAAAGTGATTCAAAGCTTAATGCCACACCCATACCACCAAAGAGAAGTGTCATGACAAAAATAGTTCCTAAATAACACACTGGAATATGCCATTTAATGACGCGGCGCGCAATTAAGTAAACCCCACCAATTAAGAGGGCTAATGCTGAAGCTTCACCAATACATCCACCTACATTTCCAATAAATGCATTCATGAAACTTGGTACTTGATCATAAAGTCCATTTTTCATCAGTTCAAGAGGTGTAGCTCCTGTTACTGCATCTGCTACAAACTTACCAGGAATAGTTTCTGTGAAAGTACGCATCGCTGTAGGATATGCTGCTAAAAGTGCTGCACGTCCTGCAAGAGCTGGGTTAATAAAGTTTTGACCAATTCCACCAAAAATTTGTTTTGCAAAAATGATGGCTACAAATGAACCTACAATAATAGCATAAATAGGTGCCCCAACAGGCATATTAAATGCAAGTAAAATTCCTGTAACTACAGCACTTAAATCTTTAATTGTGCTTGGTCTTTTAAAAATCTTTTCCCATCCCCACTCAAAGACAACACAACATGCAACGCAGAGTGCTGTTACAAATAATGCACGAATGCCATAAAAATAAATTCCTGCAATAAGTGCTGGCATGAGGGCAATAATGACATCTAACATAATACTCTTTGTTGTATGTTTTGCTCTAACATGTGGTGAAGAGGATACTGTTAACATCTTTTCCATCGTTCATTCTCCTTTTTATTTTTTAGCACGAGCTGCTGCTTTGGCTGTACGAATACTTTGGACTAAATCTCTTTTAGCTGGACATGTAAATGAGCAGCAACCACATTCAATACAATCCATACCATTATTTGCAAGGAAAGTATCAATATGTCCATGCATCGCTGCACGGTGCAATGTATTTGGCACAAGAGACATTGGACAAACATCGACGCATTTACCACAACGGATACAAGCTGATGTTGGTTCATGGCTCA
>CALGWE010000580.1:0-4973 GCA_937935915.1 uncultured Clostridia bacterium | reverse complement strand
TATAAGTGGCTGGCAGCCAAAGTATAGTCTTGAAGTGGGGCTTAAAAGAACTGTTTCGTGGTACAAGAAAAATAAAACATTTTGGGAAATAGATGAGACGGTAGAGAAACAATCGTTATGGAAACGACTAAAAGTTTTACTACCTTATGGGGAAAATATTTTAATATTTTTAATCACATTTTTATTAGCATATCAAACAAGGGACAATACCGTAAGGTACAATGTCTTTCCGCTAGATTTTAATTTAATTTATATTTTCCTAATGAGTATTATTTATGGCATGAGCCAAGGTATTATTGCTATTGTATTAGCATGTTTTTCATATGTGTATGTGTATTTAAATATTAGTCCGAATTTGGCGAGCATTGTATATAGTCAAACACATATTATTCAGTTACTCGTATATGTACTTGTAGGTGTCGTGACAGCTTATGTAGTAGATAACAAACGTAGACAAATCGAGAATTTAAAAGGGGATTTAAACATAGCCCATGATCAAAAAGACTTTATTGAAGAAGTTTGTAAACAAGTAACTGCTGTTAAAGAAGCGTTAGAGGAGCAGATTTTAAATACAGATAATAGTTTGGGTAAAATCTATGAGCTTTCCAAAGAACTGAATAGTTTATTAATAGAAGATGTTTATTATGGGGCCATTCATACTTTAGAAAAACTTTTAAAAGCACAAGCTATTGCTATTTATAAATGTAATCATACAAGAACTTTCTTACGTTTAATGACTCACTCAAAGCAGCTCTCCAATGAAGTGACAGGTTCTTTAAGGGTAGATGATCATGAAGAAATTAAAAAAGTAATCAAGGATAAACAAATTTTCATTAATCATCAGTTAGATAAAAGTTTACCTATGATGATGGCACCTATTGTGTATAGGGATGAGGTAATAGCTGTTGTATTTATAGATGCAGTACCTTTTGAAAGTTTAACTTTGTATTATGAGAATTTCTTTAGAGTTGCTATAGGACTTATTCAAAATGCCATTACACAGGCTTTAATGTATGAAGAAGCCATTAGACACAAAAAGTATATTGGTGATAGTGGGGTTGTACATATGCGTTATTTCAATGAGCTTATTAAGAATAAGCAACGTGCCAAATTGCAATTTAATATTCCTTATACAATTTTGGTAGTAGCAGAAGGTGGTATAGCACAGGCTGAGGCAATCAAGAATTGTATCAGGGAAACGGATTATATTGGGCGTAATGAAGTAGGTGAAATCTATATTATGCTTTCTAATAGTGATATAAGTAGCAGTCAGCTCATTGTAGAACGTTTAAATAAGAAAGGCATAGAAGCTATCATTTATAAAGGGGTGAGCGTTTAATGATATATTTACTTATAACAATGCTCATAACGCTGATTTCAGTAGGTATTTTATGCTATTTTAAGCAGAAGAAAGCAGCAATTATTGTGTGTATCTGTGGTTTTATGCCAGTAATAGGGCTTTTTTTAGTAGTGGGAGCGCTACTCATTAGACGCTTCATAGTAAGTGAAGAAGGTGAAATCAAAAAAGTAGAAGCCAATCAAAAAATGTATCATATTCAAAGAGAGAGTATAACTCAGGTAGGGCATTTAGTAGCTGTCTCAGAAGCCTTAGCTTTAAATGATACAAAGATTAAGAAAGAAGTACTAATTGGGGTATTAAGAGAAGATAAGACTAAGTATATTGAAACACTTAAAAGTGCATTGCAGGATAAAGATGTTGAGGCAAGTCATTATGCAGCAGTTGCATTAATGAATATTAAGGATGATTTCCAAGAGGAAATTGAAAAATGTGTGAATAGACTCAAGGAAAATCCAGAGGATATCAAGGCTTTAAAGGACTATGAAAAGGTTTTAGGAAAAAGTATTTTAAGCGGACTATATGATGCCAAGCATTTAAAACACTTGGAAATTATTTATAGTAATGTACTTGCAAAGCTTATAGCAATGGACATTAATACTTGTCAGTATTATCATTCAAAGATTAAGTGTGAAATGCGTCTTAAGAACTTTAAACAAGTTTATAAAGATTGTATGGCATTTAAGGCCATGTATGAAGAAAGTGAAGTGCCATATCTTTGTTTAATGGAATATTATTACTTAATAAAGGATTATGAGGGGCTTTGCAAGGTAGTAGAAGAGATTAAAGATTCCACGATTACATTATCAAGAACAGGGATTCAAAACATGAGATTTTGGCTAGGAGGAATGGCATGAGTCAGAATAAAACATTATTTGGTTTAATATTAGGCGTGACTTTAGTAGGTTTTGCCTTATTAGCTTTTCAATCAGATTATTTATCAAAGGTGATTTATAGCATCAATAGCTATAGTCATTTGGAGGAGTATGAAATAGAAAACGGCTTAAATGAAGAAGAACTTAAGGATTTTATGCAAGATACCTATGTGCTGATTTATGATACGCAAGATCCATACAGCATTGCAACGAAAGATAATATAGCTAAAATATTAGACTATGTTAAAAAGGATTATGAAGTCATAGAACTTAATGGATTTAGCGGATTAGAAGAAGAGATAACAGGGGTTATTATTTGTTTTGAGGAGCTTGATAAGTTAGCACATATGGAGGATGTGTTTAAGTATGTCCATAGAGGAGGAAGTCTTTTATTTGCTATGAGGCCTTTAGAAGGGAACTATTTAAAAAGTTATTTAAGTGCATTAGGCATTAGGCAGTTAAATGGTTTAAAAGAGCAAGAGGGCTTAAAGCTTTTATCAAATGTTTTAATTAAGGGAGAGGGTCTTAATCTAGATGGTGAGGTCATGAGTAATTCTTCTTTAGATGTTTGTTTAGATGAGGATGTCGTGGTACATGCCTCTTCCCTTAGTGATATGCCATTACTTTGGGAAAATGACTTTGGTGAAGGTAAGGTGGTAGTAAGTAATGCTACTATGTTTAATAGCACCAAGAGTCGTGGTTACATATTGGGGGCAATTAGTTTAATGACGGATGATTTTATTTATCCAATCATTAATGCCAAGGTAACATTTTTGGATGATTTTCCATCACCAGTGCCACAATTAGAACTTGAAGAAGTGTGTAGTAATATGAAAATATCTGTAGAACAATTTTATCGTAATATTTGGTGGCCTTCTGTATTACAAGTGGCTAAGAAGTACAATATGGTGTATTCGGCTAATATTATTGCTTGTTATACAGATGATGTCAAAGGACCTTTTATTAGTGATAATGTAACTTCAGAAGATAGTTTGTTTTATTTTGGTCAAGAAGTTTTACAAAATGGTGGTGAGCTTGCAGTACATGGGTTCAATCATCAGTCCTTTACTTATGATGAAAAGGATGTAGCCGATGAAGGTTACAATGCTTGGGAAAGTGAAAGCGATGTAGCAGCAGCATGGCGCGGTATATATAACTTCATTAATGGGCTTTTCCCTAAATATGAATTTAGAAATTATGTACCACCATCTAACATTCTTTCAAAGGAGATTAGAGCAATTATACCTCATGTAGCACCGGAGGTAAAAGTAATTTCAGCCCTTTATGGTGAAAATGGTGACACAGGCACTTATAGTCAAGAATATGAAGTGGCTGAAGATGGCATTATTGAGTTCCCACGTATTAGTTCAGGTTATATGGATGAAAAAGATAGTAAGTGGGAGGTGTATAATGGCATTAGTATGCATGGGATTATCTCCCACTTTATTCACCCAGATGACGTTTTAAATGAAACACGTAATGTGGGAAAATCATGGGAAGAACTTATTGCAACTTATGAAACAATTTGGAAAGAGCTCTATGATAACTTTACTTGGATTCAAGGACTTAAAATATCAGACGCAGCAGCTAATTTGCAAAAGGTTCAGGAAACACAAGTACGCATTAGAGAAGATGAGAACCATTTATATGGTTACTGCAATAACTTTAGAAAAGATATGTGCTTTATCTTAAGAACAGATAAAGAGATTATGTCTAGTAAAGACTGCAGTGTAAAAGAAATTGATGAAAATATTTATTGGGTATATACAATGTCACCAAGATTTAGAATCACCTTCAAGGAGGAACAGTAAGATGAGGATTTGCATCATATGCGAAGGAAGTTACCCTTATGTAACAGGAGGTGTATCCTCTTGGGTGAATATGGTGATTCGAAATATGCCAGAGCATGAATTTATCATTTATGCCATTGGGGCTAAGGCGAAGCAAAGAGGCCAATATAAATATGCATTTCCTGAGAATGTTGTGGCGATTAAAGAAGTCTTTTTAGATGAACTATATGAGTTAAAATCTAAATCTCGTGTTAAGCGCCTTAAGATAGACCCAGATTCTATGAAGGCTTTTCGTAGCCTAATGGGAGAGGAAATGGTAGATTGGCCACGTCTTATTAACTTTATGCGAAACATAAAGGTGAAAAGTATTTCGGAAATCTTTATGAGTAAACAGTTCTTTGATTTACTAGCAGAGATTTGTGAGGAGCAATTTAAAGACATTGCCTTTAATGAGTTCTTTTGGACTATGCGTTCTATGTTATTACCAGTTATTGCCTTTATTCGTCAGGAAATTCCTGAGGCAGATATTTATCATAGTGTGAGTGCAGGCTATGGGGGCTTAATTGGGGCGTTGGGAAAGGAGATTTATCATAAACCTTATATCTTAACAGAACATGGGATTTATGCTAGAGAGCGTGAAGAAGAAATTATTAAAGCCAAATGGGTTAAAGGACGTTTTAAGGATGCATGGATTAAATTCTTTTATAATCTAGCACGTTTGTCTTATGAGTATGCTGATGAGGTCGTTACTTTATTTAGGCTAAATCGTAAGATAGAGATTGAATTAGGTTGTAAGGAAGAGAAGATTAGTGTGATTCCCAATGGCGTAGCCATTAGCCAATTTGAAAATATAAAGCGTACTTGGCAGGAGGATGGCAGCTATAATATAGGGGCAGTGGTACGTGTAGTGCCCATTAAAGATATTAAAACGATGCTAAGTTCCTTTAGTCT
>CALGWE010000579.1:0-1892 GCA_937935915.1 uncultured Clostridia bacterium | reverse complement strand
TGTTACCCATGGAACGGATACATTAGAAGAAACAGCTTATTTCCTCGATTTAACCATTCAACATGAAAAACCAGTGGTAGTAGTGGGGGCTATGCGTAATAGCTCAGAACTTGGTTATGATGGTTCAAGTAATTTAGCTGCAGCTGTATGTACAGCTATTTCACCTAAAGCGGTAGGAAAAGGTGTACTTGTTGTGTTAAATAATGAGGTTAATGCTGCGGCGGAGGTAACAAAAACAAATACCTTATCATTAAATACATTCCAATCGCCTTATGGTCCATTAGGGATTATTGATACAAATGACTTTATTGTGTATCGTGATATAGCCTATCGTCAACATATCGAAACAGATATTGTAGAGCGTAAAGTGGATTTAATTAAAGCGGTTATTGATATGGATGAACGTTTTATTCGTAGTAGTGTAGATTTAGGCGCTGAAGGCATTGTCATTGAAGCCATGGGCAGAGGTAATGTCTCACCTAAAATGTTAGAAGGTATTCGTTATGCTATTGAAAAAGGCGTTGTGGTGGTGATTGTTTCAAGATGCCATTCAGGACGTGTATTTGAAAGTTATGGTTATGCCGGTGGTGGTAAAGAATTATCTGACTTAGGTGTAATTATGGGAGGGGACATGCGTGGCCCTAAAGCAAGGCTAAAGCTCATGTTAGCTTTAGGAAAAACTAAAGATCGTAACCAAATTAGTAAATTATTTAAAGAAGAGAGCTGTAGTATATAAAAATGAATAAATAATAAGAATGTGTGCATTTACATTTACTATGTAAATGCACATTTTTGCTTTCTTAATTTACTTAATTCTAAAGAAATTTATCTTAAAATAAAGTAAAAATGCATTATGAGGCAATGTTTTTAACATTATAGAAAAAAATATACAAATATTTTTATTATGGGTTATAATAAGAGTGCATATATGCATAGCGTGAAAAATTTGGCTGTGAAATGCTCAGAAAAGTTGCACAAACTTAGGGCAAGTCAAGGAAACTAAATTTGTCATTTTATAATAAGAGGGGAGTAAAAGTATGAAAAGAAGTATGAGAAGTAAACTAGCTACAATGGTTTTAGCAGTTACAACAACTGTTGTAATGAGTATAGGTGGGGTAGTATATGCTGCTGAGGCAACATTACTTAATACTTATGGTAATATGTTTGGAAAAATAGGTGCTTCAGCTGAATATGGGGAGTTATGTGATTCAAGTGTTCAAAATTATTTCAAAGGAAAATATAACAGTACAACACTTGGAAATCATATGAAACCAGACTTTATTTTATCAAACTGGTCACCTAAAATGATTTCTGTAGCACAAGCAAGAAGTATGGGATATTATATTCCAAGCAACTATAAAGAAAGTACAGTACCACAACTTAATTTCAATGAAGTAGATAATGCATTAAAAGTTTGTGCGCAGCAAGGCTTATCTCTTCGTGGACACACATTATTATGGCATTCTCAAACACCAGATTGGTTCTTTAGAACTGGTTATAACAAAAATGCTGGTTATGTTAGTCAAGAAGTAATGGATGCACGTACAGAAATGTATATTAAAACAGTTATGAACCATGTACATAAACATCAATATGGTAAAGTTGTTTATGCATGGGACGTTGTAAATGAATATTTACATGCATCAGATACATCAGGATGGGTTCAAATCTATGGTAAACCAAGTCCATATGCTGGATTCATCAAACGTGCTTTTCAGTATGCACATGAAGCGCTTGTAGATCTTGGTTTACAAAATTCAGTAAGCTTATTCTACAATGATTACAATACATATTTAGAAGCAGATGATGTTGTGAAATTAATTAACAATATCAACTCAAATGGTAAGATTTGTAATGGTGTAGGTATGCAATCTCACTTAGGTACAGATTTT
>CALGWE010000578.1:0-2868 GCA_937935915.1 uncultured Clostridia bacterium | reverse complement strand
TTCCATCTAATAAAATCATCAGCCACTATAGCAATAGGGGAGAGGAGAAACCAAATAATAAAGAAAGGAAGACAAATCTGTCCCATAATATTAAAAGGTAAATGACTATAATCCCAAATATTAAGACCCAGATAGACATTTAAAAGTAAACCACTTAAAAATTCAAGGCTTGTAATGATAATAGCAGAAATAAACATTTGCAAAATAAAAGAGAAATTAAAACTAAATATATTATTAATAAGACCAATCAATATGAAACAGAGCCCACCTAAAACCCCCATAGTCCAATGTGTATGTCCTCTATAAAGAATTTCGATAAGTAAATAGCTTATCCCGCCGATACAAAAAAGTACAAGATATTTTCCAACCTGTGCCATATAAAAGCCCCTTTGTATAAGTTTTAATATTGAATTAAGCTTAGTATGTGTAAAAATATAAAATTTATGTAATAAAAAACTTGTACATATATGTAAGAATGCCGATAAAATATAGGAGAGTCCATAGTAGATAAAACAGAGGCATTGAATATAGCATTTTATATAAAGGGCTATAAGGTGTAGTAGGACATCAGATAAACGAGGAGGAGAAAAGATGAAACAGTGGAAAAAGCGTTTATGTGGCATGTTAATCGCAGCAGCGGTGCCAGGTATGACCTATGCAGCGAATATAACACAAGATACATCTTCAGCAGTTACAATAAGCCCCAATGTAGAGAAAGCTAATGAAGAAATTAAATTTATGAGTCCAATTAAGGTAGAGGCAGAATTACTTGCATCATTTAATCAAGATAGGACAAGCTATAGCCATCAAGGTGTAGATTTAAGAATGCCAATAGGAACCCCAATATATGCAGTGGCAGATGCAAAAGTTATTAAAGCAGCACCAGATTCAAAAGGAATTGATGCAGGTGGTGGAAATATTATTATGTTACAACATATAGATGGTACCCAAACTTGGTATATGCATTTAGATGCTTATGCTGTAAAATTAGGTGATAGCGTAAAACAAGGGCAAATTATAGGGTTTTCAGGAAATACAGGTGATAGTAGTGCCCCACACTTACATTTTGAATATCGTATAAATGGTATACCAGTAGATCCAAGTTTTATTTTAGAAAGTAAACAATATGGAGAGCAAGAAATCTCTTTAATTAAATTAGAAGAACCATTTGTAATCGTACAATCATAGGATGAAAATAATTCCTAGTAAAAAAGTAGGAGAAAAAGGAAATGCCCCCTAGACTTATAAAAAGAGATATATTATGATATAGAAATAGCTTTAGAGGAGCTAAAATTTATTATAACTATATGGAGAACTAGAATGGGACAAAGTACTTTTTTAACTGAATTCTTATTATTAAGTAATATAAGAACTGTTATTTTTATAGCTGTACTCCTTGGATTATTTGTAATTATTCGTATGATGGAAAAGCGTAAAGTAAAGTTTTCTATCCGTATGATTTCAGGAACAGTGATTGGATTATTATTAGGGATATTTATTCAATTCATTGCAGGATTTCCAGAAGTACCAGGAGATGTACAATGGTTAAGAGAAGTTAGTAGTTGGTATGGCCTTGTAGGAAATGGCTTTATGGACTTACTAAAAATGTTAGTTGTACCACTTGTATTTTTATCAATTACACGCGTAATTATGAATATGCAAGGTGAAAACTTAGGAAAGCTTACAGCTAAATCTATAGGAATGCTTTTAGGTACAACACTTATTGCAGCATTTATTGGAATGTTCATTGGTAATTTTGTTGACTTTAGTACAGGTATGCAAATCACAAATAATGATGCACAAATAAGGGAGGTAACATCTATTGTTGATACATTTAGAGGATTACTTCCAGCTAACCCAGTAAAAGCAATGGTGGATGCTAATGTTGTAGCAATTGTAATCTTTGCAAGCTTTATTGGAATCGCTATAAGACGTATGAGTAAGAAACATGGTGAAACAATTGAGCCATTTGTAAAATGGATTGAAGCATTTTACAAAATTATTTTAAGTGTGTCAATGACAATTATTAAGTTTATGCCATATGCAGTTATTGCACTTCTTGCAAACACAATTACAGCTAGAGGTGTTGTTGCGTTAGTTGCAGTAATCAAGTTTATTGTTGCAATCTATGTGGCGTTAATTATTATGTTTATCGTACATTTAGTGATTGCTATGCTTAATGGTATTAACCCAATTACTTACGTAAAAGCAGTTACTGAACCACTAGTTTTAGCCTTTACTTCACGTTCAAGTTTAGGCACATTACCAGTAACAATTGAGACACTTCATCAAAAAGTAGGTGTTGAAGAAGGTATAGCAAGCTTCGTAGGAAGTTTAGGGGCTAATATGGGAATGAACGGTTGCGCAGGAATCTATCCAGCACTTGTAACAATTATGTTAGCACAAATGACCGGAACACCTATGGACTTAAGTTTTTATATTATGCTAGCGATTATTATTACAGTTGCATCATTAGGAATTGCAGGGCTTCCAGGATCTGCAACAATTGCTGTATCAGTTGTTATTTCAGGTATGGGTATGGGATCATTATTCCCACTTATTGGTGGTATTATTGCCATCGACCCAATTATTGATATGGGAAGAACGATGCTTAATGTAAGTGGTACACTTATTAGCGCAACAACAGTTGCTAATACAAGTGGCAAGTTAGATAAAAGTGTGCTTAATTCACAGAAATAAATTTTGTCTTTAAGTAGGTCAGTATAATTTAGCTGTTATAGTTCATAATAGCAGTATATGCAAAGCAAATACTTGCGAGCAAATATTTGCTTGAGAAAGGGATAAAGAAAAATATGAAATATGTTGTTTTATCACCTCATAACAAAATTATATGTTTTGACCATGCTG
>CALGWE010000577.1:0-1116 GCA_937935915.1 uncultured Clostridia bacterium | reverse complement strand
CCCTGGCTCATATTCATCTAATAAAACATCATAGGGTTTCATATTTGGATTACGATAATGAGCTATTTCCTTTAGGGTCACAACGATTTCTTCTAAATAAGGTTTAAAGGCTGCAAAATCATTATTATTTTTAGCACTTTCCCAAGCATGTTCACTTTCAGCAGTTAAACGTACAAACTTGCTATAAAGTGATGTTGGAATATTTTTAGTCATATTATAATCTTTACGAAGCTTCTTAGCTGCTAATATACTTATTTCATCATAAGCCTGCGGTCTTGCTTCTACATCCTCTAGGAATGCACCCATTTCATCAGATATGCTCATTTCAAAGTTTCGTGTTGAAAGACTTGTAATGGCACTAATATGGGTATCTGCCGCATTTTTAGGTGCACCTGTTTTAAGATCCCAATCAAGTAGCATGATAGCATGCTCTAAATCACTCATTTGCTGCATATAAGCTTTAAACTTTTCTCTCATATCCTATCTCCTTTAATTCTCTTAATATCCATATACTAGCACTTCCTATTTTTAACGTCTAGTATACTATTATTCATAAAAAGAGCTACTTAGGTCCTTGTAGCCTCTAAGTAGCTCTCCTCTATTTAATATGTGCCATTTAACGTAGCCAAAATAAATCTAAAGCTAAGTATACAAGCGTAAATACAACCACAATAATACCTACAAGAGGTATAAGCTCTGACATAATACCGAAAAACATAGCTCTTTTTTCTGTCCATGTTAAAGAAAGGGCTTCACTAGATCCTTGTTCTTTCTTATAAGGCTTATACCAAGGCATACCTTCTACGTTCATATTTGCAATTGTATGCCCATCATCTTCAAATTTCTGAGTTTCATTAAATGTCTTCATATTCTACCTCTTATCTTATTTTTGATCATAAAGATGGCATGCCACTAAATGCCCATTGCCATGATCTTTATATTCAGGCGCTACACTCTTACAGACTTCCATACATGATTTGCAACGTGTATGGAATTTGCAACCTGCTGGTGGATTAGCTGGTGAAGGAATATCTCCTTCTAAAATGATACGATTCATTTTAACTGTAGGATCTGGAATAGGAACAGCACTAAATAACGCCTTTGTATATGGGTGCA
>CALGWE010000576.1:0-7523 GCA_937935915.1 uncultured Clostridia bacterium | reverse complement strand
CTTAGCCTCTCATAAATTACGGAAGGAGTATCCTCTCACCCACCACTACCTCAGCCAACCTATTTTCGGACACCCTAATATTTCTTTAAATTCATTAATGTTTGTAGGATAGGCAGCTTGATTTGGTAAAAGACCTTTTGAAACTAGCATTTCATATATATCTAGTAGCATAGGACGCTTTAAATTAGCTTTTTTTAGAATCTCATCGGATTTAAAGATTTCAATAGGCTTGCCATCTGCTATAATTTCTCCATTATCAAAAACTAAAATCCTTTCAGCCCATCTATAAGCAAAATCTACATCGTGGGTAGAAATTAATAAAGTCTTTCCTTCATCAGCAAGATTACTTAGTACGCCTTCTAACATTTGTGCATTATGTGGGTCTAAAGCTGCTGTTGGTTCATCAAAAATAATCATCTCAGATTGCATAGCTATAATATCTGCAATGCTTACTCTTTTCTTTTCTCCTCCACTTAAATAATGTGGTGGTCTATTTTTAAATTCCGTTAAGTTCATATACTCTAAAGCTTCATCTACTCTTTTGATTACCTCATCTTTTGGTAGTTTTAAGTTCATAGGCCCAAATGAAACTTCTCCTAAAACTGTAGAAGCTATAATTTGATTATCTGCATCTTGAAATACAATGCCTACATTTTTTCTAAGTTCATTTAGATCACTTTTTTTATATGTAATCTTTTTATCACGATAATAAATTGCACCATGTTCTGGTCTTAAAACGCCATTGATATTTAAGAAAAAGGTAGACTTTCCTGCACCATTTGAACCTAATACTGCAACTCGTTCTCCTTCATAAATCTCTAAATTAATCCCATTTAAAGCAGCTTTCTCTTCAGAATATGCATAGTGCAAATCTTCAATTTTCATAAGTAATTTTCTCATTGTCTTCTCCTCTTTCCTAGTATGTTATAATCCAGACTCCTAGCACTATAACTATATAACTTATCATACATAAACACTGCTCTTTATTAATTGGCTTTTCTTCATCTAAAAATGCAAGGGTGCCATCATAACATCTAGATTCCATGGCATCATAATACATAGATGCTTTACGTAATGAAACTAATAACAAATTACTTGCTATACTTCCAAAAGAATAACATGCTGTCTTATAATCACAATATCCAAGCCTTGACTGGGCTGAATTTTTCATTCTGCACTGTGCATCCATAATGATAAAAATATATCTATAAATTAAATACATGAGCTGAATCATTAACTTAGGTACTTTTAAACTACTTAATACACTAATGATTTCACCTGATGGTGTTGTCAATGTCATCATATACATTGCACTAATAGCTGCAAGTGCTTTTCCCCATAAATTAATAACTACATGTAAATTTTCCTTCGTTGTATAAATATATATATTGGCTAGTCTTATGGCATAATCCCCTACTTCTACTCTTGCAAATCCAAACACTATTGCTATACTGCCTAAAACTAAAAAGATAATAGGAATAGTCATTACAGCTATATAATCATGTACTGACAATCTCCCTTTAATTACAATTAAATATATCATAACTAACATAATCACTACTGAGACATATAAATTATTTGCCACAATGCTTAATAAAAGCATTAACATAGCAAATCCTACTTTAACTCTAGGATTCCAATTTCTTAACTGTGACAAGTATGCATACTGATCAATAGAAAAAACACCTTCATTATGACTATGTTTGAAATGATGTCGCTTCTTATGTCTATGATTAGCTCCTTGTACCTTCATCTTATGCGTACTCCCTATATCTATTTTTTATATTATAATACCCCAAAAATTCTAATTCTTCTATAAAAAAAGTTATCATCTATGTACGTAATATTCTACTTCTAGCTTATTCGTGCAAAATGATAACCTATTCTATATCCTCTATTTTTAATTAATGCAATTGCTTAATGCTATTTTATCTTCTTCTCCAGTTCTAATACGAACAACTCTTTTAATGTCTGAAACAAAGATTTTTCCATCCCCAATCTGACCTGTTCGAAGTACCTTCTTTGCAACCTCAATTACATCATCTACAGGCACTGTACAAACTACAATATCGACTTTAATCTTATCTAATAAATGTACCTGTTTTTTGACACCTCTTACTATAATTTCTTTTCCACTTTGTATACCACACCCTCTTACTTCTGTAAGTGTCATACCCATAATGCCTATCTTAAGCATTTCTTCTCTAAGTTCTTGAAACTTTTCACGTCTTGTAATAATTGTAACCTTACTCATCTGATCTGCCATAACATTACCTCCTATTTATAAAATACCTTATAGTGCTTGGCTGCCTTCCTCACCAGTTCTAATACGTACAATTCTTGACTCTTCTTCTACAAAGATTTTTCCATCCCCGATTTTACCTGTATGTAATACCTCTTTTGCTTTAGCAATAATCTTATCTACTATTGATTCAGATACAACAACTTCAAACATTACCTTAGGTAATAGTCTAACTTCCGACTTAACGCCTCGGTAATAACGTACTTCTGCTCTTTGAACCCCGCATCCCTCAACATTTGTAACAGTCATTCCATCTATGCCAATTTCTTTAAGTGCTCTGCGCAGCTCCTCTTCCTTTTCCCTTCGTGTAATGATAGTTACACGATCTAATATTTCATTCATTATCATTACCTCTTCCCTTTTGATATTCCTCACACTTGTTTACAAATGCCTTGAAAATTTTTAAGCTATTCTCATCTTTTTTATATGAAAATTCCGGATGCCATTGTGTCGCCATGATAAATCTTTTTGTTGGCATATATACTGCTTCTACTAAACCATCTGGTGCTACTGCCATAACTTCTAAACTAGGTGCTACATCTTTTATACCTTGATGATGATAACTATTTACCTCTAACCTTTCTTCTTCAACAATATCATATAGCAATGTATTTTTATAAATCTCTACACTATGTATGGCCTTATCATACGGAGGTTTTTGCACATGCTTTACATCGCTTGGTAATTGTGTTGGTATATCTTGATATAAGCTGCCACCTAAACAAGCATTAAATAATTGAAGTCCTCTACATATACCATAAGCGGGCTTATTCTCCTCAATGACTTTTTTAAACAATTTGACTTCCATACTATCTCGTTTCTCACACAACTCACTGCAGCTTAAATTTAATTCTTGATAGAGCTTAGGATCAATATCTTGTCCTCCACTAAATATGACACCATCTAACTTTTGCATTAAGGAATTTATGTCCTCTGTATCTTCTGTTAAAGGTAACATAACCGGTATCCCACCAGCTTTTTTTATGCCATTCATATATCCAGGTAACATCCAATAGCTATCTTTTTGTTTATCAACTAAGGGTACTATTCCAATTATAGGTTTCATAAATTTTCCTCCTATTCCAGTTATATTTAATATAAGTATTAATATAAACTAAGAATATACCCTGGACCGCCCCACTAAAAAGGCTCAGTTTTAATCTTTATCTAGGGGACAGTTACTATTTTCTCTCTAAATAAGCTGTATATCGCTTTAGGCTATACAGCTTATTTTTCTACTTAGAACTTCACCTATTTTTTTACAACCTGGTCTAATTTTGTCTTCCTTAATGGCATTAAATCCCATTAAGAAGATTTCTTCATCTGCTTTTGATTGATCATACCAATAAGGCTTCGTACCATATATTCCAATCGATTCTTGCCTCATTTGCTTAATCATTTCTTCTTGATTAATACAACCTCGAATTTGCATTAATGTATGTACACCTGAAGGTTGTTTAAAAATCCTTACTTTATCATCTGTAAACTCTCTAATTGAGCTGTCTAATATATTATATTTTCGTTCATTAGCTAATACTAACTTTCTAATATGTTTTTCTAATAATCCATCATCTATAAATTGTGCTAACGCACTTTGATTGTAAGTAGGAAGTGCTGAATTATAAAACTTGTAACGTTCTTCATAGTTATCTAACAAGCTCTCAGGTAATATAAGATATGCACATCTTACTGAAGGAGAAAGTACCTTTGCTAAAGTTCCCATATAAATTACTCTATCTCCTGTATCTAATGACTGTAATGCCGGTATAGGCATAGTACCATAGCGAAACTCACTGTCATAATCATTTTCTATAATATAGGCATCCTTCTGGTCTGCCCAACGTAAAATTTTATTACGCTTTGTTATAGACGTTACTACTCCTGTTGGAAACTGATGAGATGGTGTAACATAAAGTAAATTACATGGAGATGCTTCTAATGCATCAATATCTATCCCATCTTCCAGTACAGAAATAGTTGTAAGATTATAACCTTTTTGTAAAAATATTTTTCGCATTGCATCATATCCGGGTTCTTCATAGGCAACTTGATATTCTTTATTTGATAAAAGGTTTGTAACAATATCTATGGCAAATTGGGTGCCAGCGCAAATAATAACTTGCTCTGGTTTGCATTTAACGCCTCTTTTTGCTTCTAAATATCTGCATAAACTTCTGTGTAATGCTTCACTACCTTTATTGATTTCATAAGGAATGGCACTATAGCTTGCTTCTTCTAAAATAGCATTTTGCATATACTTTCTCCATTTTTCCCATGGAAACATATCTGAATCTATACTAGAGTATTCAAAGTCATAACTTAATCTTTCTTTGAATTTATTAGCTGAAGAAGGTGTTTGTTTCTTTTGCTGAATGTTATATTGATTAAAATATTCATTTGAAATATCTTCGATATAATATCCTGAACCTGGTATTGAACGAATATAGCCTTCAGCTAAAAGCTGCTGATATGCTCTGTCTATAGTATTTCTACTTACCTGCAATTCCTTTGCCATGACTCTTACTGAGCTTAAAGCCGTATTCTTTTTTAAAGTGCCTTGAATAATATCTTCTCTTAGATCCTCATATAATTGCTCATATAATGGTTTGTTTGCCCTTTTATCCAAATAAATCATTTGTTACCTCCTCCTTCAGTTTTATTCTCAGTATATTTTCTATTAATTCCCTGCCTATTTTAGGTATTAAGTTGTTACTTATAATGTACTTTCTAAATCTTATTTCACAACAAATTCTGGATAAGCTTCTGAAGCATGTTCTTCAACATCAAGACCTGTAATCTCTTCTTCTTTTGTTACACGAAGACCTATAGTTTTCTTAATTAAAGTAAACATTATTCCTGTTGCACAAAGTACCCAAGCTGCTACACTTACTACACCTAATGCTTGAATGCCTAATAACTTAAATCCTCCACCATAGAAGAGTCCCATTGTTTCAGTTTCACGACAAGCAAATAGTCCAACACATAATGTTCCTATGCTTCCACATATACCATGTACACTAATTGCACCTACTGGGTCATCAATTTTAACAACTTTATCAAAGAATTCTACACTAAATACAACTGCTACTGCTCCAATTGCACCTATACATGCTGCGCCAACTAAATCAATATATTTACAACCAGCTGTTACTGCTACAAGTCCAGCTAATGTACCATTGATACAAACACCTAAATCTGGTTTGCCATAACGAACCCATGAAATACCAAGTGCTACTATTGAAGCAACTCCAGCAGCAATTGTTGTTGTAACTGCTGTATAAAGTACATTTTCGTTAAATGCAAGTTCTGAACCTGGATTGAATCCATACCATCCAAGCCATAAAATAAATAATCCAAGTGTAGCCATAAATAAATTGCTAGGTGGGAAGGCATTTACTTTTCCTTCTTTAGTATATTTACCAATTCTTGGTCCAACGATTAATGCACCCATAAGTGATGCCCAGCCCCCAGCTGAATGAACTGCTGTAGATCCTGCAAAATCCATAAATCCTATTTGAGAAAGCCAACCGCCTCCCCAAATCCAGTGTCCTGAAACAGGGTATATAAACGCACTAATTAAAAAACTAAATAATAGATATGATCCAAACTTTGTTCTTTCTGCCATAGCACCAGATACGATAGTTGCTGTTGCTGCACAGAAAACTAATTGGAAAAAGAAGAATACATTTGTAGAAAGTGTTTCTCCTGCATCATATCCTAATGGATTTACAAATAGGCTTGTCCCTATAATTCCTGCTTTATCTGCCCCATACATGAGTCCAAATCCTACTAAACAATAAGCAACTGTTCCAAGTCCAAAGTCCATTAAATTCTTCATTAAAATATTAATTGTGTTTTTCTGCCTTGCAAGTCCTGCTTCTAATAAAGCAAATCCTGCTTGCATAAAAAATACTAATCCCCCAGCAACTAATACCCACATTGAATTCATCATGTATTCCATATTATTAATCTCCTTTCCCTAGTAAATAGAGCAGCTTATATAAATTTATATAAACAAAAAAGACTATCAAGGGCGATACAACAACAACGTTGTTATTCTATCGCCTTTGATAGTCTTTTAAATTCTCTATTTACTTTTGATTATTTAATAATATAGATAAACAAGCTGACTTTATTTCCTTAAAGTATTAAAACTACTTTCACCACCAACCTCATAATATCAATCATTCTGATAATTGTCAATGTTTGAACTAAATTTTGCACAAAATTTATACCCTACTTTTATGATATATTTTCTAATTTATTTTCTCTCTACTAATTGTCCCCTTTGCGATATACTCAAGCGTTCCTTGACAACTAAAAACATTACTCTTAAAGTATTTATAAAATGGCTATATTATAACTCGGAGGTGGCTTATGGAACTTTATATCGGTGGACTTGCCCAAGGCAAATTAAACTATGTATTAGATCAAAAAGAAGATGTTAACCCTATTATATGTGATGGTGCTACTGCTACAGAATCGGAACTTTACACGGCAGATATCATTAATCACTTTCATTTATTTATTCAAAAAAGATTACAGGCCTCTCAAGATGTAGATCATTTACCTCATGCATTACTGCTTAAAAATCCCTATGTCAAAATTATCTGTAATGAAGTAGGTAGTGGTGTTGTACCTATGGAGAAGTCTGAGCGCATTTATCGTGAAAAGGTTGGGCGCCTTTGTCATACCTTAGCTAAATATGCTCAAAAGGTGGTGCGTATCCAATGCGGCCTTGGCACTGTTCTTAAGGAAAATAAAAATACTATGCTCTGCTGTTTCATTAGACACGGTCAAACAATGGGAAATCTCAGTAAGCGTTACATTGGGACTACTAATGAACCACTCTGCTCAGAAGGCATTACTATGCTTAAAGAACGTATCTCACAAAATATTTATCCAAAAGCAGAATTACTTTATGTCAGTCCTTTAATTCGCTGCCTAGAAACAGCTAAACTTCTCTACCCTACTACAACCGTCCAATGTTGTGAAGCATTACGTGAATGTGACTTTGGTGAATTCGAAAATAAAAACTACAAAGAACTTCAGGGTAATGCAAACTATCAAAAATGGATTGATAGTAATGGTACAATCCCATTTCCAAATGGTGAAGATCCTAATGCCTTTACTAAAAGATGTGTGGATGGCTTTTTATCTTATATTCATAAGACATTGGATTACTATAAGTCTAATGCCTCTTCTCCTAAAGCCTGGACTA
>CALGWE010000575.1:0-3249 GCA_937935915.1 uncultured Clostridia bacterium | reverse complement strand
GGTTAAAACTTGTAGTATTTGTTTTTCAGAGTATAAGGAAGACATCCGAAAGGATGTCTTTTTTCGTTATAAGAAGAATTTAAAGTAATTATAGTAACAATCTATATGAATCTGATAAGTATAGCTGAAATGTTATATAAGTTATAAACAGAAAATAACTTGTAAGTATTTTTGAATATATGTTAAAATATGTAAATTTTTTTACCTAATTGCCGATAAAATATACGACAACATGAAAAGGAGTGACAATATGGGTAAAAAAATAGGTGCAGTTGTAGCGCTTATGATAGTGATGTGTTTAGGTATTGTAGTATTTATAAACACAAGTTTCATAAAGGGTACAATCAATAGCTTAACTGGTTCAGCCATTTCAGATACTCTAGGAACATATAAATTGCTAGTAGATACAAAAATAGAGCAGCAAATTTTTAGAGCAGAACGTTTAGCAGAAGATAGAATGATTGAAGCCCTACTTGGAGGGAATAATAATCCACCAGGTGCCCCACCAGTTGAAGGTAAAGAGTTATTAAATATAGAGTCAGAAAAATATAAAGATGGCTATTTACGTGGCATGCAACAGTTAGTTAATAATACATTAAAGACAGAAACAGAATTAGAAGATATTATTGATACTATTAATGTTATGGATAGTAATGGTGTAATTTTATCTAGTTCGCATAGTGAATTAGTTGAAAATAGCGTTGCTGAAGAAGAATACTTCATAAAGACAATGGAAACAGGAAAAGAATTTATTGGCGAGAGCATGATTTCTGATACTACAGGTGAAGTAGTAGTTCCTATTTCAGCACCAATTTTAGGACCTGACCATCAGATTAAAGGTGTTATTTCAGTAATGATTGCAACAAGATTTATTGCTGAAGAAATTCAAACATCAACGATTCTTAATACAGAAGAAACTTATGCGATTTTATTTGATGGCCATGGCATGATATTAGGACATAAAAAAGAAGAGTTAATTGGAAAACCTCATGAAGATGAAAATTTAGTAAAAGCAATTGAGAATCATGTATATGAAGAACATGAAGAAGATGAAAATGAAGAATCTCATGATGAGCATGAAGAGTATATTGAAACTGTAAGTTATTACAGCATGGCTAGTCAGGATCAAAGACAACTTCATTTTATAAATTTAGATGAAGCTGATTGGGTAATTGCTATTACTACAAATCCAGAAGAGTTTTTAAAACCATTAAATAGGCTTGTTAGATGTGGCATAATTGTTTCTGTTATAGTATTAACAATTAGTGTTATGTTACTTGTCTTATTAATTAGTGTACTATTTAAGGGCTTAGATAAGATTACAAAGATTATTGAACAAATGGCAAGCTTAAACCTAAGAGATATAGAGTTTATACCAGGTATGTTAGATTCTAAAGATGAAATAGGAATCATGGCACGTGCTACAAGTAGCACAAAAGATAAATTAAGTGAAATTGTAGGTATGCTTATTAGATATGCAGATGACCTCGGGGGAAGTGCAGATAAGATGAGCAAGCTTTCATTAGAAATCGTAGAGGACACAAGTAGAGTGTCAGAAGGTATGGAAGAGTTATCTTCTAGCATGGAAGAAATTAATGCAAGTACAGAAGAAGTAAGTAGTATTGTTGATGATATTAATAGTAATATTAAACAGATTACAACTTCTATAGAGGCAAGTGGAAAAGTAGCTTTAGATATGGCAGATAAAGCACAGAATTTACGTGATGATACTCAAAAGGAAAGTAAAGAAATTTTAGCTTCATATAATGACGTTAAAGATGATATGCAAAATTCTATTAAACGTAGTGAGGTTATTTCTAAGATACAAATTCTAGTAGATAGTATTAAAGGAATTACAGAGCAAACTAATTTATTAGCACTTAATGCTTCTATTGAAGCTGCTAGAGCAGGAGAATTAGGCAAAGGCTTTGGTGTTGTTGCTAGAGAGATTGGTATACTTGCACAGCAATCTGGAGATGCAGTTCAAGAAATTGAAGACGTTATTAGAGAGGTACTTGTAGCAACAGAAGAAATGAAGAAAAATGCAGAGTACTCATTAGAGTTCATGGAGAAACAAATTCATAGTAACTTAAGAACAATTGAGAATACAGCAGCTACATATATTCAAGATTCAAAACAAGTATATGAAATTTTAGAGTCTTTAGAGCAAAATGCTGAGTTATTAAAGAATTATTCTCAAAGTATTACAGTTGCAGTTTCAGGTGTGGCAGATGCTATTTCTGAAAATACAAATGGTATTGTTAATATTGTAAATAGAACAGCTGATATTCAAGAAAAAACATTAGTTATGGAAGAAGTAATTAATGGGAATAGACAGATTTCAGATGAATTTAGTAATTTAACAGATGAGTTTACAATTTAAATAAAGAAGGTGTTGCAAAGTTTGCAACACCTTTTTTATTATTTTAGAAAAATTAAAAGTTAAAATAACAAGAGAGCAATACCAGTTTTATGGATTGCTCTCTTGTCATGAATGAATGAGAATTAAAAACCTATTTAAACCTTTTTTTGATATTTTTATTTATTATTGTAGGTTACTACTTATTTTACGATTTCAATTGTTTTACTACTTGGAATCCATAATACATGAGCGCCAAGTTCTTCTGAGATATAACGAAGTGGAACTAAAGTGCGTTTATCTTTGATAATAGGTGCACCATAGTCTTTAATATTTTTGTTAATACGAAGTGATAATGTTTGGTTGTCTGATGATGTCAATGTAATTTCTTTAAGTTTTGAGTTCCAATCTACTTTAAGATCTAGTGATTCACAAACAAAGCGAAGTGGAACGAGAGTTCTGCTATCAACTACTTCAGGTGCGATATCTAGTTTAATTGATTTACTATTAAGTGAACCTGTACTAGTACCGAGCTGTAATGAAATCTTAGTAAGTTCGTCAGCTTTTACAATGCCATATGTACCAGGTTGGTCAATAAGGGCATTAAATGATTGAGTTTTAGGGTCGTATTCACCTCCTAATTTAGTAAGAATTAAGGTATTATCATCATTTAATTTATATTGAGCCAGTGTTAGATTTGAGGAATCTTCAAGGTTTGCTTTTGAAAGGTCAAATGTGAGTTTTAATGGTTCTTTAAACTCTGTAAGATTTTTATCAGCCTTTAGGTCTACTGTAACAACTTGTGATTCATTATCTAACATTGATAATCCTTCTTGTTTTTTTACTTGTGATTCAATCTTTGTGAAGTGATCTTTAGTAACAGGTGACAC
>CALGWE010000574.1:0-1242 GCA_937935915.1 uncultured Clostridia bacterium | reverse complement strand
TCCTGGCGTTTTACAACCACTTCTTACCCAATATTGTGATGGCGTAAAATCTAGTTGTCCTAACTGGATGACCCAATGGGGCAGTAAAGATTTAGGTGATGCTGGCTTCTCTGCTGAGCAAATTCTCAGAAATTTCTACGGTAATATTGAGCTCAGTACTGCACCTACTGTTGAAGGTAATCCAGAATCTTATCCAGGTTCACCACTTCAAATAGGTTCTAGTGGTGCAGCTGTTCGTCAACTTCAAACTCAGCTCAATCGTATTTCACAAAATTATCCACTTATTCCTAAGGTGGCTGTAACTGGTAACTTTGATTCTGCAACGGCCGATGCAGTTCGTACTTTCCAACAAATTTTCCATCTCACCCAAGATGGCATTGTTGGTAAGAACACTTGGTATGAGATTTCAAGAATTTATGTAGCTGTTTCCAAATTAGCTGAACTGGGGTGATATAAATATGTTTAACTTTATTATTTTCTACTTCAAGAATAATAAGGCGCATCTTTTTATGACAAGACATTTTAAACGTAAAAAATCTGACTAACTAAATCCTAAAAAGGCGTATTACAAAATAAACAGTCATTTTGTAATACGCCTTTCCTTTTATGCTTCTATTTCTTGTGCTTCATTTCCTAACATAAGATCTAGGTAGGCCTTATCAATTTTAGTCCACCTAAACCCTTTATCTAATAATATCTTATTAGTTATTTGGGACCTAAGACTTACACCCTGAGCCATCAGTGCTAATTGTGTATAGAAATGATATACTTCAATATCTTTATCTTCATGTATCATATCTTTTAATACTGTAATATCTTCTTTTTTGTATTGCAAGCCGTATAAATCACCTAACATTTCATATGTAATAACATTTGGATTAAATAAATGATAAATATTATTAATTTTTTCATCTACTATAAGTACTCTTAAGGCAGCTGCACATTCATCAATTGGTGTTAAATCAATCCACAACTCTTCCTGCATACAAATTTTAGATTTTAAAAATCCTCTTAACTTGCTAAGTAATCCATTTTCCTTGGCATTTATTTGAAATGTGCCATCATGAGCCCAACTTAAGCTACCAACACGATAGATATTAGCTTGTAATCCCTTTTGTCTTTCTTTAAGTATTTCAACTTCTGCTTCATACTTTGTTCTTACATAAACATTGTCTTTGTAATTTTGATAGTTATATATCATGTTTTCATCAAAAGGTATTGTACTATTTTGTTTAACTACCC
>CALGWE010000573.1:0-2945 GCA_937935915.1 uncultured Clostridia bacterium | reverse complement strand
TGAGATGCAGTATGTCCATTTGCATTTTTTATAAGCTATTAATTGGGGACAGGCAGCTAGGCATATGCATAAAGTAGTGGGGAGAGTAGGGGGAGGATTATGAGTAAAGAAGTACCAGATTATAGCATAAACTTTCATATTGCAGAGGGAGAGAGGAAACAAATCAAGGCACTTATATTAAAATGGTATGTGGATTTAGCCATAGAACAAATGAGTCAGTTAGATGTACAAGAGCGCAAGCTATTAATAGAAAAGTTAAAGTCAAATCATTAAAAAAGTAGTGCCCAATAAAGGCACTTAAATTACAAAAGGGAAAACCTAAAAATTGGTTTTCCCTTTTTACTTTATTCAAATATTAGAGCATTTGTAAGAGAGCCTCAAGAATTAAGTGTAGACCTAAGCAAAGGACAAGGCTACAGCTAATTAATAAGAAGTTTTTAATGGCACATCCAAATGTCTCAGCTTTAGTTTGTTTAAGTTTAAAGCATGCAATATTTTTACTTACTAATATAAATGTAAGGAGTGACATAAGACATGTTAAAGGCAGATAGCCCATAATAATGGCAATAATAATGGCGATATAAGCAATATAATAGCCAGCTATCCAAAGCATAACCCCGTTTTTTCTACCGATATGAACAGGTAGTGTATAACGTTTATTGCAGATATCTTCCTCCATATCACATAGATTATTGGCAAGCATAATGTTAGCTATTGTCATGATAAATGGAATTGTCACGATTACAATGGCAAAAAGTGATGGTACATTAAAGCCGAGTATAAGCTGTGAATCAATCCATTGTAAAGTGACGAGATTGCTATCAAAAACGTGGATATAAATTGTAATAAATGTCAGTACAAATCCCATTGTAACCCCTGAGAAAAGTTCACCAAATGGTGTACGAGAGATAGGCAGTGGTCCAAAAGTATATAAAATACCAATAGCGAAACATACCATGCCTAATAAAAGCACCACTATATTTGTTAAGTAGACTAAATAGAGTCCTAGTAAAGAAGCTATTGTAAGCATAGATAAAATAATCGCTCTTACAACTTTGAGATTTAAGTTATAGTGTGAAATGGCATTATGTACTTCATAGCCATAACCTTCTTGAAGATACGCTTTTTTATAATCCATATAATTATTAATAGCAGTAGTGGTCATATCGAAAATAAGCACCCCTAAAAACATAATGATAGCACGTGAAATGCTAAAGGTATCAAAGGCATAAATCGCATATAATGACCCAAATATAAAAGGTAATTCCACTAAGCGCGCAAAACTCGTGATGCTCATAAAATGTCCTCCAAAAAATTAAATATAATAGACATTAATCAATTCATAAATCTTGCCACTAAAATAGGTTATAAAAATATAAAATCACTAAAAAATATATTTAGGATAATTGACTATTATTGGAAAAATTTAGAGTTAATTAAAGACGATGTTTATTATATAGTAAACTATAAGCAATGTGCAATAAGCGATGAAGCGCATAGATTTATAAACCAAAGAAAAAATGATAAAGATTTAACAAGAAATCATTGATTAGCTGTATAGTTTAGTATATAATATACAAGACATTAAATTTTTACTAGGAGGAATTTATGAAAAAATTTGCAGTTTTAGCATTAACTTTAAGTGCAATGCTAGTATTCACAGCTTGTGGTTCAAACGAAGCTACACAAGCACCAGAAACAACAACTACAGAGGCTCCAGCAACAACAGAAGCTGAAGGTAACGTTAAAGTTGGAGAAGTAAAAGATGCAGAAGGTAACACATTTACAGCTGAAGTTACATTTGAAAACGATGCACCAGTAAGTGTTAAATTTGACTGTATCCAAGAAGATGGATCAAGCAAATATGAAGCAGCAGCTGCTGGTACATACAAAATGACAGACACAGGTCTTACATGGGATCAACAAGCAGATGCGCTTGCAGATTTCTTAGCTGAAAATAACTTCGATGTTGCAGCACTTGCATTAACAGAAGATGGACACACAGATGCAGTAACAGGTGTATCTATTAAAGTTCCATCAATGGTTGAAGCTTTAGAAGCAGCATTAAACAACTAATAAAAATTAATTAGAGTAATCTCATTCTATATAAAGAGCAGTAACTAAGTTTTTCTAAGTTACTGCTTCTTTTAGTGCGTTAAATTAAAATCCCCCCACTTAATCTAGGAATAGACTAAGTGGGGGGATTTTGATTTAACGTTAATACTTTAACATGTAAAGTATGTTTTAATTGGCTAATGTAAAATCAGGGCTTGTTAAACGGAATTTATCTTTAATACCAGATGTGACATAAACCTTGTAATCTGTTGTTACAAAGATTGCATCAATGCCATCTAACTTTTCAATAAAGCTGAGGCCATCTTCAATGCCTAATGCAAAAGTAGAAGTTGAAAGGGCATCTCCGTCTATAGAGTAGTCACTAATAATAGATACCCCTGCAATTGGATTATCATATGGATAACCTGTAGCAGGATTTAAAATATGGTGATATTTTTTACCATCTTCAGTTTCTAAATAACGTTCATAGATACCAGAAGTTACAAGGGATTTGTTGGCCATTACCACGAAGACCAAAAGGATCTTGGATACCGATAGTCCATAATTTATTACCAGGTTTATCACCAAGGGCATAAACATTTCCACCAAGGTCAATAATTGCATGCTCTACGCCAGATTCACGTAGAATCTTGGCGACTTCATCAGCCGCATAACCTTTTCCAATACCTCCTAAATCAAGTTGCATCCCTTTTTTCTCAAGATAAACACTATGTGTACTTTCATCTAATGTGACAAGATTAAAGTCAACCAGTGGCAGTGTGGCATCGATTTCTGATGGCTCAGGAACACGGGCAGTTGGGAAACCAATATCCCAAAGTTTAACTAGTGGTCCTATTGTAAGATCGAAGGCACCAGAAGTCAGCTGGCTA
>CALGWE010000572.1:0-4134 GCA_937935915.1 uncultured Clostridia bacterium | reverse complement strand
TTCTCTAAAAAAGCTGAGCTTCAAGAACATCTTGAAAAAATAGAAGAAGCTAAGAAAAGAGACCATCGTAAACTTGGTAAAGAGCTTGAACTCTTTACATTACTCGATGAAGGCCCAGGTTTCCCATTCTTCTTACCAAAAGGTATGATTCTTAAAAATACACTGATTGATTACTGGAGAGAAATTCATAAGAAAGCTGGTTACCAAGAAATTTCTACACCTATCATTTTAAATAAAGAACTATGGCTTAGAAGTGGTCACTGGGATCACTATCGTGAAAATATGTATACAACTATAATCGATGAAGAAGATTATGCAGTTAAACCTATGAACTGTCCTGGAGGCATGCTTGTATATAAAACAAAGATGCGTTCATACAAAGATTTACCACTTAGAATGGGGGAATTAGGACTCGTACACCGTCATGAACTTTCTGGGGCATTACATGGTTTAATGCGTGTAAGAAACTTTACACAAGATGATGCCCATATCTTTATGTTAAAAGACCAAATCAAAGATGAAATTAAAGGTGTTGTAAAACTTATTGATGAAGTTTATAAGACATTTGGTTTTAAATATAACATTGAGCTTTCTACAATGCCAGAAGATCATGTAGGAGAAATTGAAGATTGGGAAGTTGCTACAAATGGTCTTCGCGAAGCTATTGAAGAAATGGGATATGACTATGAAATAAATGAAGGAGACGGTGCATTTTATGGTCCTAAATTAGACTTCAAACTTGAAGATAGTTTAGGAAGAACATGGCAATGTGGTACAATTCAACTTGACTTCCAACTTCCAGAAAGATTTGAACTTGAATATATTGGTGCAGACGGAGAAAAACATCGCCCAGTTATGATTCATCGCGTAGTCTTTGGTAGTATTGAACGTTTCATTGGGGTAATCACAGAACACTTTGCAGGGGCTTTCCCAACATGGCTTGCACCAGTACAAGTTAAAGTGCTCCCTATCTCAGATAAGCATTTAGAGTATGCACATCAAGTAATGGATGCATTAGATGAAGCTGGTGTTCGCGTAGAAACAGATGAACGTAGTGAAAAAATTGGTTACAAAATTAGAGAAGCTAGAAACATGCGTGTACCATTTATCGTAGTAGTTGGAGCAAATGAAGAAGCAGATGGCACAGTCAATGTAAGAAGTCGTAAGGGAGAAGAAGGGGCTATGAAACTTGAAGACTTCGTAAATAGAGTAAAAGATGAAATTAGAACAAGATATAACTATTTATTAGATGAACAAAAATAAGCTAGAAAGTTTATGCAATTAATTTCGTAATATAACAAGGTGGAAGTCATAAATTTCCTAGTCGTATACTATAAGATATATTGACATATAGGGATACATTAGCTAAAATAATGTCATTACGAAAAAATTAAAACGATGATGAGACGAGTAACTTATAAAGTACTTTTTCAGAGAGAGAATGCATTGGTGGGAGCATTTTTAAAGCTTATAAGTGAAGACTACCTCGGAGTGATTGCAAAACAATTCGGTGACCCCGTTATCGTCAAAACAAGCGAGTGACTTTTTAGATTTTAGTTCCAAGTATTTGGATTAAGAAATAAAAGTAACAAGGGTGGAACCGCGGGAATAGATAGAAATCCCGTCCCTTTTAAATAATGATGATTATTTAAAAGGGACGGGATTTTTTGTTTCTATAAGTAATCATCTTACAAAAGCCAAATTTGAAAGGAGTAGTATAATGATTAAAATTACATTAAAAGATGGTAGCATCAGAGAATGTCAAAAAGGCATTACAGTACTTGGTGTTGCAGAAGAATTAAGCAGCGGTCTTGCAAGAGCAGCTTGCGCTGGTAAAGTAAATGGAGAAATGGTAGATCTTAGAACAGAGCTTAATGAAGACTGTGAACTTGAAATCTTAACATTTAACGATAAAGAAGGTAAATGGGCATTCCGTCATACAGCAGCTCACATTTTAGCTCAAGCTGTTAAAAGAGTATTTCCAGAAGTAAAACTTGCGATTGGGCCAGCTATTGAAGATGGTTTCTACTATGACTTTGATACAGAAAGACACTTTGTAGAAGCTGACTTTGCAAAAATTGAAGCTGAAATGAAAAAAATCGTTAAAGAAAAATTACCTATTGAGCGTTTTGAACTTCCAAGAGAAGAAGCTATTAAACTTATGGAAGAATTAGGTGAACCATACAAAGTAGAACTTATTAAAGACTTACCAGAAGGCGAAGTGATTTCATTCTACAAACAAGGTGAATTTACAGACCTTTGTGCAGGACCACACCTTATGAGCACAAAACCAGTAGAAGCTTTCAAAATCTTAAATGCAGCTGGTGCTTACTGGAAAGGTAACGAGAAAAACAAAATGCTTGCACGTATTTACGCTACAGCATTCCCTAAAAAAGCTGAGCTTGCAGCGCATATTGAAGCATTAGAAGAAGCTAAAAAACGTGACCACAATAAACTTGGTCGTGAACTTAAACTTTTCACAACAGATGATAAAGTAGGACAAGGGTTACCACTTCTTATGCCAAAAGGTGCTAGAATCGTTCAAACACTTCAACGTTTCGTAGAAGATGAAGAAGAAAGAAGAGGTTATGTTTTAACAAAAACTCCTCTTATGGCGAAAAGCGACCTTTACAAAATGTCAGGTCACTGGGATCACTATAAAGATGGTATGTTCGTATTAGGAGATGAAGAAACAGATAAAGAAGTATTTGCACTTCGTCCAATGACATGTCCATTCCAATTCACAGTATACAATGCTGAACAACACAGCTATAGAGATTTACCAATCCGTTACGGTGAAACATCTACATTATTTAGAAATGAATCCTCAGGAGAAATGCACGGACTTATTCGTGTACGTCAATTTACAATTTCTGAAGGACATCTTGTATGTACACCAGAACAACTTGAAGATGAATTCAGAGGTGTAATTGAACTTATCAACTACATGATGACTACATTTGGTATCCAAGATGATATCAGCTACAGATTCTCTAAATGGGACCCAAATAACACAGAAAAATACATCGATGATCCAGCAGCTTGGGAAAGAACAGAAGGTCTCATGAGAAATATCTTAGATCACCTTCAAATTAACTACGAAGAAGCTGTAGGCGAAGCTGCATTCTACGGTCCAAAACTTGATATTCAATTCAAAAACGTACATGGTAAAGAAGATACAATTATTACAGTACAAATCGACTTCGCACTTGGTGAAAGACTTGGTATGACATATATCGATGCAGATGGTGAGAAAAAACACCCACTTATCATTCACCGTACATCTATTGGATGTTATGAAAGAACACTTGCTATGCTTATTGAAAAATACGCTGGTCAATTCCCAGTATGGCTTGCACCAACAGCAGTTAAAGTGCTTCCAATCTCTGATAAATATGCTGATTACGCGCAAGAAGTTGTTAAATCATTCAAAGATCGTGGCATCTTAAAAGTAGAAGCTGACTACCGTACAGAAAAAATCGGATACAAAATCCGTGAAGCACGTATGGAAAGAGTACCTTACATCGTAGTAGTAGGTGCTGATGAAATGGAAAATAAAACAGTTTCAGTAAGAAGCCGTCAAAAAGGTGATGAAGGTGCAATGTCACTTGCTGATTTTGTAAATCGTGTAGATGAAGAAATCAAAACAAAATTCAACTACTTACTTCATATGGAACCACAAGAAGAAAGTAAATAATATAGTAAGAGGTGCCTAAGGCACCTCTTTTTTGATGTGATTTTTTCCAAAAACACCAGAATAATACCCAATAAATGGAAAATATGATATACTAATATAACCTGAGATAAAAAATGACAATATAGGAGAGGTCGATGAAAGGGATAGCAAAATTTGGAGCTTATATGGCATTAGTAGCTATGGGGGGAAGTTTGGTTACTGGCGTAATGGGGAACGAACATCTTACAATGTATATGACGCTTATGGCTATAGGATTTAGTACAATGGGATGTATAGGTATGCAAAAGCAATTAGACGGTTTAATGAGAGAAGAAGAACGTATTATTGCTAGAGTAAATAGAAATGAGATTTCTAAAAAAGATTATGAAGTCTTTTATAAAGAAGTGCTTAGATCATTAGGTGTAAACAAAGAGATAAAGAAAAAACTCAATGCACAA
>CALGWE010000571.1:0-1691 GCA_937935915.1 uncultured Clostridia bacterium | reverse complement strand
GCATCTTCTTTAGGTGTATCCCCATCCCATTTTACAGTAATTTGTGTACGGTCTTCTGAAACAACTGGTATTTCAATACTTTCTACTGTTGGTGCTGTGCCCATTGGTGCATAGCAATCAGTTTGTTTATAAAGTACATTACCTGCTGCATCTGTATAGGTTAAGTTTGAAATTGTTCCAGTAGCATTTGCAAAAGCAAAACCAAAGGCTACTTTTGTATTCATATCATCTAATAAAGCTGTATTTGAATACTTAATTGTACCATTTGCTGTATTACCTGGCACTGTCACTTCGTAGTACCAACCTTTAGCTTCTTTAGTCACTTTAACATGAATTGTATCACCTTTTTTGTAGCTTATATTAAGCCCACTTGCTGCTGGCGCATTTGCACCTGTTTTATTATATACATTTCTAATTGTTCCATTCCCACGAATACCTACTGTGGCAACACGAGAAATTTCTTCTGCATCTTCAAACATCCCAATAAGTATACCTTGGCTACTTGATGAACCCATGCTTGAAATTTTAATATCTGCTTCAATTGTTGTAGCATCTTCATGTCCATCAAATAAGTAATAACCTACATTATTTAATGAAGTAATTGCTGCTTTTGCATCTTCGTGAGCAAACATTAAACGATGACCTCTTGCAATAACAGATAAGTTATCTGTTTTAACACTTGGCATTGCAATTTGTGGATTTACAATTTCTGAATCTGCTACCTCACCTGTATTTTTCACAGTCATACTATGTAAGTACACCGCATCTTTTGCATCAACCTTAAATCTTAATGTTGTTGGTGCACCTGTATATGTATAAGTCATTAAGCTATTACATGCACCATTTAAAGATGCCTTATCAAATGCACCTGTCCCTCCTTCTGGTAAATTTGAGACAGAAAGCGTGCTATTACCACTATATTGACATCTTGCAAAGCTAATCTCTGCATCTCCTGCTACTTTAACATCAATATAGTTCCCGTCATATACTACAAGCCCATGACCACTACCATGCCAGTAAGCACCTTTACTGCCTTCTCCTCTTCCAATTGTTACAATCCCATCATCTGTTGTAAACCTATTTTCAATACGATTTGATGCTGTAAATTCACTTGGAATCACATTACCTGTAAAGGCATATGTAAAGCTGTCAGTTACTTCTGGTACTTTATACGCACTTGTATCTTGTACTTTAATTGTATAAGTATATGGATAAGTTGTTTGATCTTTAAATGTTACAACAACATCACCATTTTCATCTACTGTTAATGCTTCCACAACATCTGGACTATTATTTGTTAAAAGTGATGGACGCAGTGCTTTTTCATTTAAATTTGCACTTACATAAGCGTTTTTACTTAAAGTATAATATACATCACCTTGAGTTGTTGTGGCACTTGCTAAATCAGCTGCAGTTGCTGCACCTGGGAAATCTAAGCGAGATTCACCAATTCCAATAGAAAAGTCTTTTTTTGCCCAAGACACCATATCCAGTTCTTCTGATGTATTTTCTACTGTGAAGCCATGTAAATAGCCATTGCCATTAATCGTAAATGTTAATGTTGTTGGCTTACCTGAATAGTTAAAGTATACTTTTTCCTTGTCTACTTCACCTTTTAAATTAATATATGATTTAGAGAGCTTGCCATCTTCTACATCTACTTCTCCTGTAATAATTCCATCTTTAGAGTA
>CALGWE010000570.1:0-1303 GCA_937935915.1 uncultured Clostridia bacterium | reverse complement strand
TTTTTAATAATTGTATCATAAAATGTTCGATTTGAAAACAATTATATTATATTTTTAGATATTCCCTTCAATACCACAATAATTCTGAATAATAGCTTCAGCAACTTCAATGCCGTCTACTGCTGCAGAAGTAATTCCTCCTGCATAACCAGCTCCTTCTCCAGCTGGATAAAGCCCTTCAATATTACTCATATACCCTTCATTACGTGGCATACGCACTGGTGAAGAACTTCTCGTTTCAAAGCCTGTAAATACAGCTTCTGGATGGGCAAAAGCTTTCATTTTCTTACCGAAGGCTTCCATCCCTTCGCAAATGGCTTCACTCATAAATTTAGGAAGTGCTTCACGCATATTCACAAACTTCACACCTGGCTGATAAGTTGGTTTTACAACGCCAAGCTCAGTGGTTGTTTTGTTATTTAAGAAGTCTCCTACAAGCTGTACTGGCGCTTTGTAATCTTTGCCCCCAAGTTCAAAAGCAAGTGTTTCAAGCTCTCTTTGTAAAGTAACCCCTGCAAGTGGATGCTCGCTTGGATAATCTTTTGGTCCTACGTTCACTAAGATGGCACTATTCGCATTTTTACCATCGCGAGCATGTTCACTCATTCCATTTGTTACGAGCATGCCTTCTTCTGAACCAGAAGCAATGACATAACCGCCTGGACACATACAGAAACTATATACTGTACGTCCATTTTCACAGTGATGCACAAGTTTATACTCAGCTGCACCTAATTTTTCATTATCTTTGAACTTTCCATATTGGGCTTCATTGACCCAATCTTGAAGGTGCTCTACACGCATCCCCATAGAAAATGGTTTTTGTTCCATATGCACGTTTGTCTTATAAAGCATTTCAAAAGTATCACGGGCACTATGTCCAATAGCAATAATACAATGCTCTGTATCAATGCGTTCATTACCATTAACTTCTACGCCACATACTTTATTGTTTTCTACAAAGATATTTGTCACTTGGCTATTAAAACGGTAAGTCCCACCAAGTTCAATAATTGTTTTACGAATATTTTTTACAACGTCTCTTAAAACGTCTGTCCCAACATGTGGCTTATTTTTATATAAAATATTCTCTGGTGCCCCTGCAATGACAAACTCTTCAAGTACTTTGTGGCAACGTTTATTTTTAATTTGTGTCGTGAGCTTACCATCTGAGAAAGTTCCTGCTCCACCTTCACCAAATTGTACATTTGATTTTGGATCTAATTTACCCTCTTTCCAAAAACGTTCAATATCTTTTACACGTTCATCTACTGCTGCGCCGCGCTCTAATAAAATAGGTTTA
>CALGWE010000569.1:0-32980 GCA_937935915.1 uncultured Clostridia bacterium | reverse complement strand
AAGCATTAAGAAAAGCACTTTCTGATGAAGGAGATTTTATTTTTGCTTAAGTTAGCGGCTGAACAGTTACAAGTAAAATATTTTTTATTTATCCCTAATTTAATTTTTATAGTTAACTTAAAATATTAATTAAAAAATAATTTTATTATTGTTCAAAATTTTATAGACATGTTTTACAACAACTAAATTAATTTAAAAAAGTTTTTATGGATTTTTTATTGAATTTTCAAAATATTTGCATTAGAATATTTACAAGATTACTAAACCGTTTCCGATAACGTTTCAGTACTCATACTATTTCACACTACAAGGAGGATTTCTATGAAAAAAAGCTTACTTGCTGCTTTAGTTAGTATGTCTTTCGTTTGCGAAAGCCTATTTTCACCCTATTTAATGGCTTCTCCATTAAATAATCTAACTTATGCAACCACCTCGTCGACTACTTTGAACACTTTAAACGATACTTCAAATGCCAATTTCTCTTGGGACAATACAACTGTTTACTTTGTACTTACTGATCGTTTTGTGAATGGCAACACTTCAAATGATAATAGTTATGGGCGCGTAAAAACTGATAGCTGGGGAAAGAATATCGGAACTTTCCATGGCGGTGATATTGCCGGGCTTACACAAAAGCTCAACGATGGCTACTTCGAAAATCTTGGAGTTAATACTATTTGGCTTACAGCACCATATGAACAAGCTCACGGCTTTGTAGGTGGCGGTAGTGAAGGTGATTTTGCCCATTACTCTTACCACGGTTACTATCCTTTAGACTATACTATGATGGATAAAAATATGGGTACAATTGAAGAAATGCGTAAATTTGTAGATACAGCGCATGAAAAGGGTATCCGCGTTGTCCTTGATGTGGTTATGAATCATGTAGGTTATCTCACACTTCAAGATATGGCTGACTACAATATTAATCCAACGAATACATCTCTTTCTAATCTTGCCAACTGGCGCCCTAATAAAAACGCTGGTGAAACATGGCATAGTTATCATAGTACCTTACTTGATTATGATGGGCATGCTAGTGAATGGGCAAAATGGTGGAGCTCTGGGTGGATTCGTGCAGGTGTAGCAGGCTATACTGCTGGAGATGGTTCTGATACTAAACAAAATCTTTCTGGTCTTCCTGATGTAAAAACTGAGGTTACTAGCAATCAAGGATTAGCCCCTATTCTTAAAACAAAATGGGCAAAAGAACAATCAGGTTATGATGCTTGGATTTTGCCTGCTGCTAAAAACTTAAGACGTGATTTAGGTATTTCACCATCTGATTATCAAGTTAAATGGCTAGCTGCTTGGGTTAAAGAATTTGGTATTGATGGCTTCCGTGTAGATACAGCCAAACACGTAGATATGTTTAGATGGGCACAACTTAAAGATGCTTGTACAGAAGCACTTCAAGAATGGCGTCAAAACAATCCTAATAAACCAGGTGCTGATTGGGATGAAGACTTCTGGACAACCGCTGAAGTATTTGATCATGGTGCTAATAAGTCTAACTACCATACAAGTGGAAAATTTGATTCTGTTATCAACTTTTGTTTCCCTAAAAACGGTAATATTGGTGCCATCGATAGTACATATCAAAGTTATGCTAATAGTATTAATGGTTCTGATGATTGGAATGTCCTTAGCTACATCTCTTCTCATGATAAAGGACTTGCAAGAGGTAATATGATTGATTTAGGTTCTACACTTCTTCTTTCACCTGGTGGTATTCAAATCTTTTATGGTGATGAAACTAATAGGCCAGCTGGTGAATGTGGTTCTGACAAAGATCAAGGTTCACGTTCTGATATGAATTGGAGTAATATGGATAAATCAACTCTAACACATTGGCAAAAAATTGGTCAATTTAGGAATAATCATATTGCAGTTGGTGCAGGTTCTCATACCAAATTAAATGCGTCTCCATATACCTTCCAAAGAAGCTATCATAAAAATGGTATTGATGATGATGTAATTATTGTACTTGGCGCTTCTGGCCCTACAACAATTAATGTCTCATCTGTCTTTGCTGATAATTCAGTTGTACGAGATGCTTATACTGGTGCAACAGCTACTATTCAAAATGGTAACGTTACCATTACACCTGATGCTAATGGTGTTATCTTACTTGAACTAAAAGAGTTTTCTCCACTTCCTAAAATCGCTATTTCTCCTACTTCAAGTACTACACCTAAAAAATATTATACAGATAGCTTAGAGGTTACTGTTACTTTAAAAGATTCTTTATATGGTGCTTATCGTATTAATAATGGTGCTTGGGTTCCATTCCAGGATAAAGCTGTTATTACACTTGATAAAGACCTACCTCTTGAAACAACTACTAAAATTGATGTAAAGTCTTCTAATGACTATGGCACAGTAGAACAATCTGCTTCTTACTTGAAAACAGTCATTAAACCTGCTACTGTTCACTTCTATAAACCTGCTGCCTGGAGCACACCTTATGTTTACTATTATACAGATGATGAAAGTACTAATACTGTAAAGTGGCCTGGCGTACAAATGACTGATGAAGGAGGTAATTGGTATAGCTTTACAACTTCTGATTTAGAATCAGCTTACTTTATCTTTAATGATCAAAAAAATCAAGTACCTGGTGTTGATGAAGAAGGTTTCAACATCTCAGATGAACAATGGTACAAAAATGGTACTTGGACCCCTATAAAGCCTCCTACTCAAACACCTCCAACTGTTAAAGAAGGCGAACTTAAACTTTTCATGTATAAACCTATTAACTGGGGTACTAACCTAAATGCTTATGTTTATAATGAAAACAGTTCTGATGTTGCTACTATTGCAAGCTGGCCTGGTGTTCAAATGAATAATGAAGGTGATGATCTTTATAGCATTACTCTTGATAAAAAATGGTTAAATAGCAAAGTTATCTTCAATGATGGTCAAAACCAATATCCAGCTAAAACTGGTTTAACTGTAGATGCTTCTAGAGGCTATATTGATGGTTCTTGGGAACTCTGTCCTGTAGAACAAGACAATACGCTTTCTCTCAGTATCTCTCCTGAAAATACTACATTCTCAGATACTCTTACTCTAACTTTAAATGCAAAAAATGCAACTTCTGCAACTTATCAAATTAATGATGGCGAAGAAATCCCATATACAGATGGTGAAGAAATCGTAATCGGTGAAGATGCAACTGATAATGAAGCAATCACAGTTACACTTAATGTAACAAAGGATACCGATACACGCTCTGAAACTTACACTTATACTAAAATCCCAAATACAAGCTTAAAGGCTTATTTTGACAATTCAACTTTCAACTGGTCTAATTTACATGCTTATATCTACACTGAAACTGCTTCAGGTGTTGATATGGTAGAAGCTTGGCCTGGTGTAAGTATGAATTACGAAGGAAATGATATTTATAGTTATGAACTTCCTGAAGGTTGGGAAAATGCACGTGTTATCTTTAATAATGGTGGTAGTAATCAATATCCTGAGGCTAGTCAACCTGGACTTGAACTTACTAAAGAAACACCTGCTATGATTTATCAAAATGGTGATTGGATTACTTATGAAGGCACTGTAATCCCAGATTCTAAAAAGTTTTATTTTGATAATAGTACCTATAACTGGTCTACTGTAAAAGCTTATATTTATGATGAAAGCAACGGCAATGTTATGCAAATTCAAAACTGGCCTGGTACGGAAATGACAAATGAAGGTAATAACATCTATAGTTATACCTTTACTAAAGATTGGAATGATCCTAAAGTAATCTTTACAAATGGCTCTATTCAAATTCCAGCTCAAGGTCAAACAGGTTTCAGTTTAGAAAATAACATGATCCTCGAAAATGGTATTTGGACTAATTTTAATAAATAGTTTAGTTTTAACTCCTCTTATAAATTTTAAATAAATTAAAAAAGCGTGTTACATCCCCCTTAATGTAACACGCTTTTTTTATATATTTAAAATAACTTTTTCTTAATCATGATAAATGCAATCATTGCAGTAATTAATGTTGAAATAAATATAATTCCACTAAATGCATGTGGACTGTTTTCAAAAGGAACACTTACATTCATTCCCCAGAAACTACCTATCATTGTTGGTATAGCCATAATAATTGTAATGGAAGTAAGCGTCTTCATTACAATATTTAGGTTGTTAGAAATAATAGATGAAAATGCATTCATTGTTCCACCTAAAATGTTGCTATAAATGTTAGCCATCTCAATAGCCTGCTTATTTTCAATGATAACGTCTTCTAGTAAATCTTCATCTTCTGGATAACGTTTAATATTTTCCATACGCATCATCTTTTCAAGAACGATTTCATTTGCTCGAAGTGACGTTGTAAAGTATACCAAACTCTTTTCTAAGTCAAATAATTGAAGCAGCTCTTTATTTCTCATAGATTTATGAAGCTCTGCTTCCATTTGATGACTTAAACGGTCAATGTGTCTTAGATATTGTAAGAAGTAAGACGCATTTTTATAAAGTAGTTGAAGAATAAATCTAGTCTTTTTAAAAGTAAAGAATCCTTTAATCTTACCTGATTTAAAGTCTTCTAATAACTGGATTCTTTGAAGACATGTTGTAATAATATACTTGTCTCCAATGATAATTGTTAAAGGGATTGTTTCATACCCATTATGGCCTTCTTCATCTTTAATAGGAACGTCAACGATAATGACTGTACAATTGTCATCTACTTCTATACGTGCACGTTCCTCTTCATCTAATGCTGATAAAATGTGGTTAGTTTCTATATTAAACTCTGTTGCTACTTCATTAATTTCTTGTGGTGTAGGATTACATAGATTAATCCATGCGCCTTCTTCAAATTCGCTAAGCTGGACTAATCCTGTTTCATCAAATGTCTTATAGATCTCTTTCATGCTATCACGCCCTCATTTTTCACCTTAGCCTATTTTAAAATAACTTTCTAAACAGGCATAAGTACTTCCATGTAGGATGTGCTTAAGTGATTTATATCACTTCATGTTCGCTTAAAGAGTTATTTTAACCATAAAATAAGGTGAGTATTTTTTATTCCTTTAGTCTGCTTCCACCTACAACTCGGTTCTGCGTCCATCCATACTCACTCTCCTTATTAGTATTTTGATTTTCTAGCTTTTAATACACAAAGCTTCCTTATTAATAGTATTTTATTCTCTATGCCCTGTCAAGTAAAATGACTTGAAATAAGAGGAAATTTTAAAGAAATCTGTATTTTAATTCAAAAAGGCTTTCACAAATATTTACATGGATTTGTGAAAGCCTTTTTTCTTTATTATTGTGCTATTTATAAGACCAATTTAATAAATTTTACCAGCCTTTTTATTGCCACATTTTGCTTTACCTTGGATTTCGGTAACTGTTTGTTGTGGATCTTTTGAACAACATGATTTATGATTGCTTTCAGTGCCATGAGGCTCATGTTCATCTGGGCGTCTCATACCAGCTTTAGCCATATACTCACCACCTTATACATCAATTTATCGTAAGTAGTATGAGGTGATAAGATAAGTTTTATTCATTACTCATACAGCTCCTTAGATTTGTTCAAGAGCTTGTTCAAGGTCAGCAATTAAATCATCTACATCCTCGATACCTACAGATACACGGATAAGATCTTGACCTACACCTGCTGCTTCTAATTGTTCATCATTGAGTTGTGCATGTGTTGTACTTGCTGGATGGATAATAAGTGACTTAGCATCTGCTACATTAGCAAGTAAAGAGAAAATTTTAAGTTTCTCGATGAATTTAATACAGTTTTCTTTACCACCTTTAAGACCAAATGCGAAGATTGCTCCTGATCCTTTTGGTGAATATTTTTGAGCTAATTCATAGTATGGACTACTTGGAAGTGATGCATAGTTAACCCAAGCTACTTTAGGATGTTTTTCAAGATATGCTGTAATTTTCTTAGCATTTTCAACATGTCTTGCAACACGAAGTGAAAGTGTTTCTAATCCTTGTAATAATAAGAATGAGTTGAATGGACTAATACAAGCACCTGTATCTCTTAAAAGTTGTAATCTGATTTTTGTTACAAAACCAGCTGGCATATCACCATATACAACTCCATTATATCCTGCATCTGGTGTTGTGAATCCAGGGAATTTACCATTTTTCCAATTGAACTTACCACTATCTACGATAACGCCACCGATACTTGATCCATGTCCACCAATATATTTAGTTGCTGAGTGTACAACGATATCTGCACCAAATTCAATAGGACGTACTAAGTAAGGTGTTCCAAATGTATTATCTACAATAAGTGGAATGTCATGTTTATGTGCGATTGCAGCTACTTTTTCAAAATCAATAACATTGATGCTTGGGTTACCAAATGTTTCTACATAGATAGCTTTTGTTTTATCATCAATAGCAGCTTCATATGCATCAAAATCATCAGGATTTACGAATTTAGTTGTAATACCATATTTAGGTAATGTATCTACAAATAAATGATATGTTCCACCATATAATGTACTTGCAGAAACGATGTTATCTCCTGCTTCCGCAATATTCATAACGGCATATGTGATAGCTGCTGAACCTGAAGCTACTGCTAAACCTGCTACTCCTCCTTCAAGTAAGGCAACTCTTGTTTCAAATACATCTGATGTTGGATTCATAAGACGAGTATAAATATTTCCTGATTCTTTTAATCCAAATAAATTAGCACCATGCTCACAGTTATCAAACACATAAGATGTTGTTTGATAAATAGGTACCGCTCTTGATTTTGTTGTTGGATCTACTGATTGCCCTCCATGAACTTGTAATGTATCAAATTTCCAATCTGCCATTCTATCCATCCTCCTCAATAATTTTTAATTAAATATCTCTAGTATTTAATTATCTTTTATAATTTTTAACTTTTCAATAAAATTATAACTTATTTTATACAATTTATTTATTTTTCTATATTCTATTCTTCTATTGCATGTATGTCAATATGTATACTATGTTTTAATTTTTTATAAGTAATTTTAACAAGGTCATGCCCACATTTTTTATCTTTTCATATAATAATTACTAGACATATCATTTTACTGAAGGAGGAAGCGTATGAAAAAAAATTATATTTATTGTATTTTGTCCCTCTTAATTGTTGTTCTTGGTTTTCTCTTCATTCTTCTAGGTCTTTTGTATCCTACACTCTCTCCTAATACGCAGCGCGCAATTTTATTATACGCTATCTGCTTTATCCTTATTGGTATTGCGGCATTTGCCGTTCACTATAGAAAATACAATCTACTTAAAACCCTCATCGATAATGATTTACCTATATTAGCACGCTGGTCATTTAAACCAAACTCCTCTGCTATCTTAACAAACACTCTTAAAGAATATAAACATAACGCATTATGTACTCTTTCTTTCACCTTTATACTTGTTCTTATCTTTACTTGTACCTTTATTGCTACTTATCTACCTACATTATCTTATCTTGGTCCTCTTATTAGCATAATCTTCTTACTTGTCGGCATATTCATTATAAACGCTTACTTTAAAAGACTTTCTACCGAACCTATAGAGGTCATTTGGGGTGAAGATTTGATTTACTTCTTAGACGATATTTATACACTTCAAAAATCTATTTACTTCCTAGACAATGTGATAATTAATACAGAAGGTGAACCTACACTCCAATTGATCTATGGTCAAATAGAATATGATGACTCACCTTATTTCATTCTCGAAATTCCTATCCCAGAAAATCAAATGAAAATGGCACATGTACTTTGCAATCATTATCTAGAAGAAATCAAAAACATTAATTATTAAAAGCTTGAGAGTAGTTGTGGTAATAGCTACATCTTCATCTATAAAAAAACTGCTAATGAGAAAGTCATTAGCAGTTTTTTTATAGATATTTTATTTCATGATTTTAAACATGTGTGTGAAATCTTTACCAAGGATGCGAACAGAGTTCATAACAGCGATGAGAGAGACACCTACGTCTGCAAATATTGCAAGCCACATGTTGGCTACGCCCAGGAGACCAAGGATTAATACGATTACTTTAATACCTAAAGCAAATACAATGTTTTCAGTTACGATAACTCTTGTTCTCTTTGCAATTTTAAGTGCAGCACTAATTGATGTAAGTTTATCTGTCATAAGAACGATATCTGAAGCTTCAATGGCTGCATCTGACCCCACACCACCCATAGCAATACCAATGTTCGCTCTTGCTAAAACTGGTGCGTCATTAATACCATCTCCAACGAAGGCTACTTTGTTTGTTTTAAGAATTTCTTCTACTTTTTCTACTTTATCACTTGGTAAAAGTTCTGAATGTACTTCATCTACCCCTACTTTAGCGGCAATATTTTCAGCAATTTCTTTTTTATCTCCTGTAAGCATAACTACTTTTTTAATGCCTTGTGCTTTGAGTTTTTGAATAGCTTCTGCACTATCTTCTTTCACTTCATCAGCTACTACGATACACCCTAAATAACGGTTATCTTTAGCAATATAGATATGTGAACCTATTTCATCTACTGGATTATAATCTATATGATATTGCTTCATTAATTTATCATTACCAGCAAGTAATGTGCTACCTTCAATTTTAGCTATAAGCCCTGCACCACTTACTTCTTCAAAGCTTTCAAAGTTTACTTTTGTAATATCACCTTTATAAGCATTTACTACTGATTTAGCAATTGGGTGATTTGAACCACTTTCAATAATAGCTGCTATTTCAAGTAATTGCTCTTTTCCTACACCATTTGTAATAACTTTTGTTACCCCAAATTGGCCTTTTGTAATAGTTCCTGTTTTATCTAAAACAATTGTATCAATATGATTAAGCTCTTCTAAATAGTTACTTCCTTTAATTAAGATTTGTGCTTTAGATGCTGCACCAATTCCAGCAAAGAAACCAAGTGGTACAGATACAACTAAGGCACATGGACAAGAAATAACTAAAAATACAATACTGTTATAAATCCATTGTTCCCAGTTGCCTGTTACAAGTGAAGGCACAATTGCAGTAAATACTGCTAAGCCTACAACAATAGGTGTATACCATCTTGCAAACTTTGTAATGAATTGTTCTGATTTAGATTTTTTACTACTTGCATTTTTAATAAGATCTAAGATTTTAGAAACTGTACTATCTTTAAATGCTTGTGTTACTCTAATTTTAATAATACTATCTTTATTAATACTTCCGCTTAATACAGCATCACCTTCTTCTACATATGTAGGAAGAGATTCACCTGTAAGCATAGATGTATCAAGTGTTCCTTTGCCTTCAATGATTTCTCCATCTAAAGGCACCTTTTCACCAGGTCTTACTTCTATAATTTCGCCCACACGCACATCTTTAGGTGCTACGACTTGTGTGCTATTTCTTATAACTCTCGCAAACTCTGGACGAATATCCATGGCCTTTTCAATCTCTTTTGTAGAATAATCTACTGCGCAGCCTTGTAAATATTCACCTATTTTATAAAAGAGCATAACAGCAACAGCTTCTGGATACTGACCGATTATAATAGCTGCAACTGTAGCAAGTGTCATTAAGAAGTTTTCATCTAACATTCTTCCTTTAAATAAGTTACGTCCGGCTTGAATTAAAACATCATAACCTACTAATAAATACGCTACGAAGAATAAAGGATTAAAATCTGTAATAGCTCCTGCAATAAGTAATGCTACACTACTTCCTAGTAATGCAATTTCTTTTTTATGTCCTTTATTTTTTGAAACTGGTGCAGCTTTCTCTTCACCTTGTTCTTCTACTGTAATATCACTAAACTTAACACCTTTTTCAATAGTATCTGCTATGCCTTGCATATATTCTGTAACTTCCTTACTACTCATTGGTGTATCCATTTCAAATCTTAACTTCTTAAGCATAAAGTTAAGTTCTAAATTTCTTACATTAGGTTCTTGTTTAAGTCTTTCTTCAATTTTACTTGCACAGTGTCCGCAATTTAAGTTTTCGATTTCAAACTCAAATGATTGATATGTGTCTTTTTCTAATTTAAAATTAACGCCCTTTTCAATGCCATCTGCAATAGCACGCATATGTTCTACAACTTCCTCTTCACTCATTTGTGTTTCCATATTGAATTTTAACTTCTTAAGTAAAAAGTTAAGTTCTAAATCAGTTACATTTGGTTCTTGTTTAAGTCTTTCTTCAATCTTGCCTGCACAGTGTGCACAGTTTAAGTTTTCAATATCTAAGCAATATGCAGCCTTCATACTCATCCCTCCTTATAACTTTTTGGTTTATGTTCAAGTTTTTTTAATATATGAATGATTGCTCATATGTTTTCCTATAATCATAATATGCCTATCTGCTACTTTTGTCAACATACTATTGCCACTTTACATTCATTTCATTCAACTTCTACTTTTTGTACATACTAAGCCTGTCCTTTCTAACCTTTAAAGTTTCATAAGGATTTTGTACATATCACATAATAAAATATACAACGCCTATACTATACCTTTTAATGGTATATTTTTTAATGTTATAATAAACAAAAACATTTTATTTAATTAGGAGGTCTATATGACAGCGCAGCTTACAAAACAGCTTATGGATTTCATCGATGCAAGTCCAACTATGTTCCATACTGTTTCAACTTGTAAAAACATTTTAGAAGCAAATGGTTTCACTTACTTAGACGCAAAATCATCTTGGAACTTACAACAAGGTGGTAAATACTATACAACAGCTAACGACTCTGCAATTGCAGCTTTTTGTATTAATTCTTTAGACGTAGAAAACGAAGGATTTAAAATTGTAGGAACTCATGGTGATGTACCTGGTTTCAGAATCAAACCAAATCCTCAAATGCAAACTGATTCATACATTAAACTTAATACAGAAGTTTATGGTGGACCTATTCTTAGCACTTGGTTTGATAGACCTCTTTCAGTAGCTGGACGTGTAGCAGTTAAAAGCGACAATATCCTCTTCCCTGAAATGAGACTTATTGATATCAATAAACCTCTTCTTATTATTCCTAATCTAGCTATTCATATGAATCGTGAAGTAAATTCTGGCGTGAATATCAATAAACAAAAAGATACTTTACCAATCCTTACTTATCTTAATGAGCCAGCTGATGAAAATTTCATGCTTACATTAATGGCTGAAACTTTAGGTGTAGCAAAAGAAGATATTTTAGATGCAGATCTTTATCTATATCCATTTGAAAAAAGCATGCTTGTTGGCTTAAATGAAGAATTCATTTCTGCACCACGCCTTGATGACTTATCTATGACTTACAGTGGTCTTTATGGCATTCTTAATAACACAAGTACAAAAGGTGTTTCTATGTTTATCTGCTTCGATAATGAAGAAATCGGTAGCCATACAAAACAAGGGGCTGACTCACCTATTCTTGGCACAATTTTAGAACGCATCTTACTTGCACTTGGTAAAACAAGAGAAGATGTTTTCACAGCTTATGCAAATTCATTTATTGTTTCTGCTGACGTGGCTCATCTTGCACATCCAAACTATATGGAAAAAAGTGATCCAACTAATAAAGTGCTTCCTGGTAATGGCCCAGCTATCAAAGTAAATGCTAACTTCAGCTATACAACAGATAGTGATTCATATGGGGTATTCGCAGGACTTTGTAAAGCAAATAACATCCCATTCCAAGTATTTGTAAATCGCTCAGATGAAAGAGGTGGTTCTACAATCGGACCTGTAACTGCTTCTCATCTCGGCATTCGCTCTGTGGATATTGGTACACCAATGCTCGCTATGCACTCAGCTCGCGAACTTATGGCTGCCTCTGACTTTGTTCACACATCAGAAGCTATCAAAGCATTCTTTAGTTTATAAAATTAACACTCAAAAAGGCTAATCACAAAATGTATTTTTGTGATTAGCCTTTTTTCTCTTAAATCATCTATATGTAAAGTGAGGCTAAGTATTGATAGTATCTTTTTTTACACCTCTTGCTTTCAAGTAGCAATATGTCTAATTTTATTTCCAATTATAGTTAAAAAATCTCATTTTTTTACTTAGCTTATATCTACAATTTATTGTATAATTATATTGACTATTCTAATTATTTAAAATTGACAGTATTCATTATAGATAACCACAAAAACATAAGTTGTACTTATGATATTTTAGACAGCATTTTAATACACTAATAATATGTATTTCACCTAAAGACATATATCAAGTATACTCCAAGTTATCTATATCTACTTGCTTATAATAAATCTGTTTTTCAACATTTATTGTATTGGAGGTATCGACAATGGCTACTAAGTTTAATAAAGAAAAATTTAAAAAAGAAATTTTAGACCATGTAAGAAATTTTTCACGTAAAACATTAAGCGATGCAACACCTCAAGAACTTTATCAAGCTGTGGCTTTTGCAACACGTGACATTCTTACAGATGACTGGATTGAAACACAACATATTTATAATGCGGAAGCGCCTAAAACACTTTATTACTTATCAATGGAATTCCTCATAGGGCGTGCTTTAGGTAACAATCTTGTAAACCTTGGTGTAATGGATGAAGTAAAAGAAGCACTTAAAGAATTAAACATTAAAATCGACCTTTCTATTATCGAAGATCAAGAACCTGATGCCGGCCTCGGTAATGGTGGTTTAGGAAGACTTGCTGCATGTTTCTTAGATTCTCTTTCTACACTTTCTTATCCTGCTTATGGCTGTGGTATCCGTTATAACTATGGTATTTTCAAACAAGAAATTAAAGATGGCTATCAAGTAGAACATCCTGATGATTGGCTTGCTAATGGTAACCCTTGGGAAGTTAAACGTAATGATAATGCCCAAGAAGTTAGATTTGGTGGTACAGTTTACAGTTACTGTGATGAAAATGGTAATGTTCACTATGAACAAAAAGATTTCCAATCTGTTTTAGCCATTCCTTATGATATGCCAATCTTAGGCTACAAAAATGGTTTCGTAAATGGACTTAGACTTTGGGATGCTGAAGCACCAGAAAAATTCGTACTTCGTTTCTTCGATCAAGGTGCTTATGAAAAAGCTGTTGAACAACAAACGTTAGCAAAAACTTTAGTAGAAGTTCTTTATCCTAACGACAATCACTATCAAGGTAAAGCGCTTAGATTAAAACAACAATACTTCTTCGTTTCTGCTACTGTTCAATCTGCTATTGCTAAATTCAAAAGATCTAATGCAAACATCTATGATTTACCACAAAAAGTAGTATTCCAAATGAACGATACTCACCCTGCTGTTGCTGTAGCTGAACTTATGCGTATCTTAATTGATGAAGAAAACTTAGGATGGGATGATGCATTCTATATCACAACACATACTTGTGCTTATACAAACCATACAATTATGATTGAAGCCCTTGAAACATGGCCTATTGAACTTTTCAAAACGCTTCTTCCTCGTGTTTATCAAATGATTGAAGAAATCAATCGTCGTTTCTGCATAGAACTTCGTGAAGTACATCATATGCCTGAAAACATTATTCACGATATGGCTATTATCTGTGATGGGCAAATTAAAATGGCATACCTTGCTATCGTAGGTAGTTTCTCTGTAAATGGTGTTGCTGCTATCCATACTGAAATCTTAAAGAACGACTTACTTAAAAACTTCTACAAAATTTATCCTGATAAATTTAACAATAAAACAAATGGCATTACACAACGTCGCTGGCTTGGTCACTCTAACCCAGAGCTTGCAAGCCTTATTACAGAAACAATCGGCGATGATTGGTATACTGATTTAACAACACTCAAAAAACTTATACCTTATGCCCAAGATTCAGCCTTCATTGATGCCTATAGTAAAATTAAACATAATAATAAACTTCGTCTTGCTCAGTACATCAAAGAACATAACAATATCATTGTAAATCCAGACTCTATCTTTGACGTACAAGTTAAACGTTTACATGAATATAAGAGACAACTCATGAATGTCCTCAATATTCTCATGCTTTACAATGAAATCAAAGCTAATCCAAATGGTAACTATGTACCACGTACTTTCATCTTTGGTGCTAAAGCTGCTCCAGGTTATAGACGTGCAAAACTCATTATTAAACTTATCAATGCTGTAGCAAACTTAGTTAATAATGATCCTGATGTAAAAGATTATCTTACTGTTGTATTCATTGAAAACTACTGCGTTTCTAATGCTGAAATCATTATTCCAGCAGCTAATGTTAGTGAACAAATCTCTACTGCTAGTAAAGAAGCTTCAGGTACAAGTAACATGAAATTCATGTTAAACGGTGCCCTTACAATCGGTACATTAGATGGTGCAAACATCGAAATTTATGAAGAAGTTGGCGATGATAACATCTTCATCTTCGGTCTTACTTGTGAAGAAGTCCTCTCTCTTTATAAATCAGGTTCTTATAATCCTTGGGATATTTATAACCATGATGATGATATTAATAAAGTCCTTAAACAACTTATTAATGGTACAATTATTCACTCTGCCTCTGATCTCTTCATTGAGTTATATGAGTCACTGCTTAACCGTGCAGGTGACAACTTAGCTGATCCTTACTTCATCCTTAAAGATTTACGTCCATATCATGAAGCTCAAGCTAAAGTTGCTAAAGCATATCTTGATCAAAAGAATTGGAACAAGATGGCTATCATTAATACGGCATGTTCTGGTAAATTCAGTTCAGACCGTACAATCAAACAATACGCAGAGGATATTTGGCATATTAAACCTTTAATTCTTCCAAAAAAATAATCACCATTTTGAAGGGGATTCATATAATATAATTAGATGACATGAAACATCGCAGTTACTTCTTTGAACTACTTAAAGATTTTTATGAAATTGAATTAAACTTGTTTATGTACTACAAGTAACTATATATGTCTTTTAATGAATCATGGAAATGAATACTCCCCCTTCAAAATAATTTATTTCACTGATAGTTAGACTACGCAAATATGCGAATACCTCTCTCATTTTTTCTTTAGTAATTAAGCAATTTCACCAAAAGCGCCCATTTAATTCTACTTAAATGGGTGCTTTTTTCATGATATTTTCACACTATTTACTTAACTTTATGTTATACTATATATATACAGTAAATTAAGTATTAGTTTGCTAAATCAAGGAGTGAGTGCCATGAATAAAAAAGTACTTGTTTGTATTACCATACAAAAGAATAGTCATCGTTTAATCTCTGAAGGATTTGACATCGCCCGTGCTGTAAATGGTTCTCTTCATATTCTACATATTAGAAAAGGAGAGACTGTATTTGATCACGCTGATAGTAGTAACTTACTAGCAGAATTATTTACTTATGGTAGCGAACTTGGTGGCGAAATACATTTCTTATGTGGCGAAAACATTTCTGAAACAATTTCAAACTTCATCATAGAACAAAAGATTACAGAGGTTGTAATTGGTGAAACGTTAGATAATGTTCCAGAATCAGAATCAAACGTTTACAAAGACCTCTCAAATAAATTTGACTACATTCAGCTTCATGTAGTTCCAAGAGAAGAATTTCAAAAGCTAGAAGCTTAAAAAAAGAACGCTAAGTTATTGCCTATACAATACCTAGCGTTCTTTTAATTTAGATTCACGCAATACCCCTCATTTTGTAAATTTTAGTATTCCACTTATCTTTACTGTCATTTTGTGTTATACTACAAGGTAGTAATTTAATTATCTTGCATAAGCAAATAGGAGTTTTTATCATGAAAACTATCATTATTAAAGACTTAGAGCAATTTAATCAAGCAACACGTATCATTCAAGAAGGTGGACTTGTAGCAGCGCCTACTGAAACTGTTTATGGGTTATGTGCAAACGCTTTAAATGAGACAGCCGTTGGCAATATCTTTAAAGCAAAAGGACGTCCTAATGACAATCCTCTTATTGTACATATCGCTGATTTAGATATGCTCTATACACTTGTAACTGAGGTTTCACCTATTGCTCAAAAACTTATCGAACGTTTTTGGCCAGGACCTCTTACACTTATCTTTAAGGCTAAATCTATTGTACCTCAGGCCGTTACAGCAGGTCTTGACACGGTTGCAGTTAGATTTCCTTCACATCCTTTAATGCAAAAGCTTATTAAGGACTCTGGACTTCCTATTGCTGCACCTAGTGCCAATACTTCTGGTAAACCTAGTCCTACTAATATGCAACGTGTATTTGAAGATATGGATGGAAAAATTGATTGTATTATTGATGGGGATTCTTCAGAAATAGGAGTTGAATCTACGATTGTAGATACAACTGGTGACATTGCTACTGTACTTCGCCCAGGTGGCATTACTTATGAAATGCTAGAAGAAGTCTTAGGCGAAATCGCAATTGACCCAGCTATTACAAATACACTCAAAGAAGGTCAACAGCCTAAAGCACCAGGTATGAAATATACACATTATTCACCTAATGCTGATGTGTTTATTATTAAAAATTCATCTGCATATTTTGATGCTACGCATCATAATATGTTTGGGGATTTAGACAATCTCAGAGAGCATCTTACTACTTTAGTAAATGAAGCTCATGAACATAACAAAAAAGTTGGTATACTAGCTACTGATGAAACTAAACATTTATTTAAGGCCGACCTTGTACTTAGTGCTGGAACAGAAAGTGACTTACAGACTATTTCTGCGCACTTATTTGAAGTACTTAGAAGCTTTGATGACAATGGGATTGACATAGTTTATTCTCTGGCATTTCCTAAAAAGGGACTCGGTGTAGCCATTATGAATAGACTTGAAAAATCAGCTGGATATCACTTCATAACTATTTAGTCCATCTACTTCTATAAAATATTAAAGTTAATAAAGCTTTACAAATTTCTAAAATATATTATAGTAGTTATGATGTCTAAGTAATTAAGTAACTTTGAAATCAAATTTAAAACTAAATAATCGGAGGAACTATTATGATAGCAATTGCATGCGACCACGGTGGTTTCGCACTCAAACAAGAAATTATCGCTCATTTTAAAGAGAATGGTACACCATTCAAAGATTATGGATGTATGACAACGGAAGCTGTTGACTATCCAGATTATGCAAAACTTGTAGCTGAAGCTGTATTAAGCGGCGAAGCTGAAAAAGGTGTATTAATCTGCGGTACAGGCATTGGTATTTCTATTGCAGCAAACAAAATTCCTGGTATTAGATGTGCCCTTTGTCATGATGTATTTTCTGCTGAAGCAACTCGTCTTCACAATGATACAAACATTATTGCTTTAGGTGGCCGCGTTATTGGTCCTTCTCATGCTATTAAGGTAGTTGACACATTCTTATCAACACCTTTCTCTAATGAAGAACGTCATATTAAACGTATCGCTAAAATAGAAGAATTATAAGATTAAAGAATTTACTTACAACAATTGCTAGGAGGAATAATATAATATGGGAAAATTATTTATCATGGATCATCCACTTATTCAACATAAGGTAAGCCGTTTAAGAGACAAAAATACAGGTTCTAAAGAATTCCGTGAACTTGTTCGAGAAATTTCAGGTCTTATGTGTTATGAAGCAACTCGCAACCTTCCACTTGAAGACTTCGAAGTTGAAACACCTATTACAACAACTACTGGCAAACGTATTGCTGGTAAGAACTTAAGTATTGTACCTATCTTACGTGCTGGACTTGGAATGGTTGATGGTATGTTAGATTTACTTCCAACAGCTAAAGTTGGTCACATCGGTCTTTATAGAGATCCAGAAACATTACAACCAGTAGAATACTACTGTAAATTACCTAAAGATGTTGAAGAAAGAGACTTCTTCGTACTTGATCCAATGCTTGCAACTGGTGGTTCAGCTATCGCTGCTATTCAGTTTATCAAAGATCGTGGTGCAACAAGCATTAACTTCTTATGCTTACTTGCAGCTCCAGAAGGTCTTAAAGTTCTTCAAGAAGCACATCCAGATGTAAATATTTACTGTGCTGCTTTAGATGAAAAATTAAATGACCACGCATATATTATTCCAGGTCTCGGTGATGCTGGTGACAGATTATTTGGTACTAAATAACAATTTTTAAATTTTAGCTCACATTTTACAGGCATACTATGCTCATAAAATGTGAGCTAGATTTATCAGGAGTGTGTTTTATGTAATATTTAACACCTCCTAAAGTTTGAATAGAATAGCACTAATAAACTAACCCTATTAGTACTAAATTTTTTACATATTTAAGGAGATGAACTTTATGGGCAATATAGGCTACATTTCGTTATCTTTTATAGCTTTTATATTGGCATTTTCTATATCTTTTTTCATGACTCCTGTAGCAAAAAAAATTGCCTTTAAAGTAGGGGCAATTGCTAAACCTAGAAAACGTGATATGCATAGTAAACCTATTCCACGAATGGGAGGTATTGCGATTTTTACTGGCTTCATGATTTCATTCTTACTTGTTACATGGAAAATGCCTTTAACAAACATTAAACAAATCATAGGTATCGTTCTTGGATGTGGTATTATCTTTGTTCTTGGATTCTTTGATGATATCTATGAATTAAATGCAAAAATTAAATTTATCATTCAATTAGTAGCTGCTACTATCGTAGCTTTATGTGGGATTAGAATAGACTTCTTCTCTATTCCTTTCATTGGTGATAATCCTGTTTATACAAACCTTTTATCTATTCCAGCTACTATCATTTGGCTTGTAGCCATTACAAACGCAGTTAACTTAATTGATGGTTTAGATGGACTTGCAGCGGGTGTTTCTTCTATCGCTTCACTTTGCCTCATGGTTCTTTCTATTAAAGCAGGTTTCCCACCAGCTACACTTTTAACAGCAACTCTTGCTGGTTCTTGTATGGGATTTTTACCTTATAACTTTAACCCAGCTTCTATTTTCATGGGAGATACAGGTTCTACATTCCTTGGCTTTACACTTGGAATCACATCGGTACTTGGTTTATTAAAAGGTTATACTGTAGCAACTATTTTCGTTGCAGTCCTTGTACTTGGACTTCCTATCTTCGATACAGCATTTGCGATTATCAGAAGATTTTTAGCGGGTAAACCTATTATGTCTGCTGACCGCGGTCACTTACATCATCGCCTCGTGGATAATGGCTATACACATAAACAGGCCGTTGTTACACTCTATGGCGTAAGTAGCGTACTTGGACTTACTGCAATTGCTTTCTTTAGCCATGACCTAAAATTCGCTGTTTTAGTCTTCATTGCTATGGCAATTTTATTATATTTTACAGTTCGCAAAATGACTTCTTTCAACAAAGATAAAGAGAATTAATTCTATCCAAAAACTCCTGTTCGTGGGAGTTTTTTTTTATTAAATTCTCACCCTATCGTATAAAATCATTAAATGCTATACTTATTATATTGAAGTAGAAAAAGGAGTTTTTTACATGCCAGATATCATCACTCATTACATTTTTGGACTAGATACTGCACATAATATCAAACAATCTCCTTTATATAAAATTATAAAAGAGAATCTCGACATATTTTTAATAGGGCTTCAAGGTCCAGACCCTATTTATTATCATCATTTAGGCTTAAACGGCAGTAAAGCATCTGTTGCCTCTCGCATGCATACTGAAAAAACAGGGGACTTTTTAGTATCTGCATTGTGTCATGTTAGAAAATATGACACTAATTCTAAAGAATTTCAAGAAACCTTAAGTTATTTAAGCGGCTTCTTATGCCATTACATTTTAGATGGACTTGCTCATCCTTATATCTTTTATTTAGGTGGGCGCTATATAGAAGGGCAACCAGAAACTTATAAATACAAAGGACTTCATAAAAAGATAGAAATTGCTATTGATAGTATTCTCTGTGAAGAAAAGTTTGGTATAAAAGCTTCTCGGTTTAAAATTCATAAACATATCTTAAAGGATATATCTATTCCTACAAGTATTGTAAACTTATATGATGAAATGCTCTTTCTACTCTATGGCATTAATGGTGGTGGTAAGCTTTTTAGTACTTCTTATGAAGATACACGTACTTACTTTAAACTAACTTATGACCAACTTGGGGCGAAAAAGGTTTTTGCAAATTTTGCTTCACCACTTCTACCAAAACAAATTAGTACTTATGCAACAACCTTTTCATACTTCCACTGTATTAACCCTGATGTGGATTACTTAAATAAATCTAGACATGTTTGGCTACATCCAGTAACAGGTAATGTCTATACCTTCAGTTTTTATGATTTACTTAGAAATGCCACTAAAAAAAGTACATCACTCCTTTTAGCAACGTACGACTTTGCAACTTCTAATTTATCCACTGAAGAGTTTAGATGTTATGTTCCAAACCATTCTTACTTAACAGGTTTAAATACCGATGATACAAGACCAATGAAATACTTTTCTCCAGACATAAAAGTATTTTACTAAGATAAATAGCCGTAATGCATCCCACAAAAATGCATTACGGCTATTATTTTGTTCGTCTTTATTGTTCTATAAAATGCTTCTATGATATTTTATTTTTAAATGTTAAATTACCACGCTTACAGCCTTCAATAATATTCATAAGATGGTCTGATATTCTCTCAATATCAGTGAGAAGTTCGCTATAAATAACACAGGCCTCTACTGTACATGCCTTCTCATTCATACGATCAATCTGGTTTTGTCTAAACTCTAGGCACATCTCATCTATAGCTTCTTCTGAAGCTGTAATCTTTTCTAAAACCTCTATTAAGTTACTTGCATCTACAATTGTAACTGCCTTTAAACTTTCAAGTATATTATTACGTAATCTTAAAAGTTCCCTTTTTGCATCACTTGTTAACTTAATATCTTTTTCATCAATAATGAGTATGTATTCTGCAATGTTTAATGCATGATCACCGATTCGTTCAATATCACCGGTTATTTTAAATAGTGTATTAATTTTATTTGCATCCTTTTCTGGAACTTCATAAGCAGATACTTTAGAAATATATCTTGTAATTTCTGTATTTAAATAGTCTAGGTACTCTTCTTTTTCATTAATAGTTTTTAGATTCTTATCACTATCTTGAATAATCGTCTCAAAGGCATCTTTAACATTTTCCATTGCAATAATAAGCATATGTCCTACTTCATGATAAATCTCTGAAATGGCAATGGCTGTACCACCAATGTTATGTTCATTTACATACTTAAGTTGCATTTTTGCTTCTTTCTCATCTTCACCTGGTAATATTTTAATGGCTAACTTAGTAAGATATATGCCAAATGGTGCAAGTAATAATGTTGTTGCTATATTAAATACTGTGTGCATGTTGGCAATTTGACCTGCTATATTATCAGGTGTCCAACTTGCTACAATGTCTGTTATCGGTAAGAACATACATAACGGTACGAAAATAAATGTTCCTATAGTATTAAATAATAAATGAATAACTGTAGTACGTTTAGCATTTTTATTTGCACCAATACTTGCAAATATAGCTGTAATACAAGTTCCTATATTTTGCCCAAACAACACATAAACTGCTCCATCAAAACCTATAAGTCCTGATATAGCTAATGTCTGTAAAATCCCAATAGAGGCTGATGAACTTTGAATAATTGCCGTAAAAATCATACCTGCCATAATCCCATAAAGTGGATTGGAGAAACTTGTCATGATACTAATAAACTTTTGTGACTCTCTAAGTGGTGCCATGGCATCGCCCATATATTTCATACCAATGAATAATACACCTAAGCCTGTCACAATTTCACCAATACATGACATACGTTGTTCTTTAGCAATCATAATAATAATAACACCAATAAAAGCTATAAGTGGTGCAATAGTTCCTATGTCTAAAGCAACTAATTGCCCTGTAATTGTAGTCCCTATATTGGCACCCATAATTACCCACACTGCTTGCTCTAGCTTCATAAGTCCTGAATTAACAAATCCTACTGTCATAACTGTAGTCGCTGATGAGCTTTGAATAATTGCTGTAATAATCGCCCCTACTATAATTCCCATGAATCGGTTACTCGTTAGCTTCTCTAGAATCTTCTTAAGCTTGTTGCCGGCAGCCTCTTCTAAGCCTTCACTCATCTTCTTCATACCATATAAGAAAAGTGCTAAGCCTCCTAGTAATTTTAATCCATCACTAATTTCCATCTTAAGCCTCCATTTTCATCTTTCTTCTCTTAAGACTTTACTAAATCCCCTTTAAATTCAGGCTATATTTATATTAAATCTATGTTAAATCTATATAGATATGCTTTTCCCTACCTATTTCATGTTATGCTTGTCCTATATATGTTATACCTATTAACTAAAGAATCCTACTTTTACAAAGACTATAACCCAAACAACTACAATCATAAGAGATAACCCAAATAATACCTCCCAAATCCTATAAGGTTTTCCCTCCTCCTTCTTCACTTTACGCAAAAGCGCAAAAATAAGAAGTGCTACTAATGCTATAAATGGAACACTTAAATAAAGTATAAAACCTATCATTTTTTACCCCCAAATAATTTAATTTATTCATATTAAATACATTTAAAAGGAGTACACCAACATTTGTTAGTTTGTACTCCTTTAATTACTTTCTATTAATCTCTATAATAATTAATTAAGCAACCTGCTAAAATAATTGCTCTTTCATCATCTGTTAAATCACTTAATGTAAGGTTGAATGTTTTAGTTGTTTCTCCAATTACATAAGCTTTAATGCTTGCTACTTTATTTGCTACTGCCTCTCTAATACCTGGCACAAAGATATAATCACCATTTGTAAATACTTGTTCTTCATCTAATGTAAATGGTAACATACCCCAGTTAATAAGGTTAGAACGATAACGTTTTGTAGCATATTCTCTTGCGATATTTGCCCAACCACCTAATACTTTTTGACAAGATGCAGCTTGTTCACGAGCTGAACCATCTCCTGGTTTATTGGCATAAATTGTACTACCAATACCTGTTGCTTTAGGATCAATATTTTCAAATCCTGCTAAAGCTTTAATCTTTTCAAATACAGCTTCTAATTCTGGAAGTGCTTCTACTGGATTGTTACCAGCGAGTCTTGCTGTCTCAGCTTTTTGTACTTCTTTTGCACGTCCCACATATTCTGGTACACGACGAGAAAGTGTGAACTCTGCTAAACGAAGTGGATTTGAACGATAACTTGATGTTTCACCTGATGGAATAAGTTCATCTGTTGTTGTAACTGCATCATCGATTTCTGCAACTACTTTAAGGACAAGATTATCTGTGAGATTTGACATCTCTGGCCAGTCTGTAATGTTTGGACCAAACTTAAGTTCTGCTTCTTTATCTGCTTTGCCTACACCATTATAGCAACGTGTTTCATAGATAGATTTATCAAAGAAGTATTTAGGTTTTGTAAAGTTTACATCAATATCTGTCGCTGCTGTAAGTTTACCACCATTAAGTGAAGTTGCTGCAATACTTCTAGCATCCATAAGTGCAACGCCTGAAAGTTGACCATCGCTTGGTTTAGAACCTTCACGGTTAGGGAAGTTACGTGTAGAGTGACGAATACTAAGTCCATTATTAGGAGGCACATCTCCAGCACCAAAGCATGGACCACAGAATGCTGTTCTAATTGTTGCACCAGCTGCCATAAGATCAGCGATTGAACCATTTTTAAGGAGACTCATAAATGTAGGTTGACTTGATGGATATACGCTAAGTGCATATTCACCACTACCGATTGTGCTGCCTCTTAAAATATCTGCTGCATCACAGATGTTGTCATATGTACCACCAGCGCATCCAGCGATGACACCTTGTTGTACTTGTAATCTACCATTAATGATTTTATCTCTTAATGTAAAGTGTGCTTTAGAGCTTGCAAATTTTTCAGCAGCTTCTTTTTCTACTTTAGCTAAGATTTCATCTAAGTTTGCATTAAGCTCTTCGATTGTATATGTATTACTTGGGTGGAATGGTAAAGCAATCATAGGTTTAACTTTTGATAAATCTACGATGATTGCACCATCATAATAAGCTACCTTACCTGGTTTAAGTTCTTTATAAGCTTCCTTTCTGCCATGCATATCGAAGTATTCTTCTACTGCATGATCTGTTTCCCAAATTGAAGAAAGACATGTTGTTTCTGTAGTCATAACGTCGATACCATTTCTGTATTCTACGCTAAGATTTTGGATACCGTCCCCAACGAATTCCATTACTTTATTTTTAACATAACCATTTTTGAATACTGCACCAATGATTGCAAGCGCCACGTCTTGAGGTCCTACGCCTTTAGTTGGTGCGCCTGTTAAATATACAGCCACAACTCCTGGACGATTTACATCATATGTTTTGCGAAGAAGTTGTTTAGCAAGTTCTCCACCACCTTCACCGATTGCCATTGTTCCAAGTGCACCATAACGTGTATGGCTATCTGAACCTAAAATCATTCTACCGCAACCACTCATCATTTCACGCATGAATTGGTGAATAACAGCTTGATGGGCTGGTACATAAATACCACCATATTTTTTAGCTGCTGAAAGGCCAAACATATGGTCATCTTCATTAATTGTTCCACCTACTGCACAAAGACTGTTATGGCAGTTTGTTAAAACATATGGTAATGGAAATTCTGTAAGCCCACTAGCTCTTGCTGTTTGAATAATCCCTACATAAGTAATATCATGAGAAGCCATTGCATCAAATCTGATTTTTAATTTATCCATACTATCAGAAGTATTATGTGCTTTTAAAATACCATAAGCCATTGTATTTTCGCTTGCTGCCTCTTTTGATTCTACTGTAACACCATATTTATGCATTAATTCTTGTTTTGCATCTTGGCTATCTGCTACAATTTCTCTACCATTTACAAGGTAAACTCCGCTATCAAATAACTTTACCATCTTGCTGCCTCCCTAATCTAAATTATTTTAAATTTTTTATAAAAATATACTTTTGTACTAAATTATAACACAATACCACATTTTATCAAAGACCAAGTGTCTCTAAAAATGTTTTACTATCTATTTTCCTCTGGATAAGCGACATGATTTGATCGCTATAAATATCTTTTAACCCCTTTTGTGAAATATCATCTAAGAATTCATTAACTATGCCTTCTTCATCTTTTTCTTCCATGATTTCATTACAATCATTTAGCAGTGTAAAACGGGTTTTCTTAGTTATTTGATTATTATAAACAGGTAATGCCTTTCCTCTAAAAATACATACTTCCCATGAAAGATCTCTTGAAAATCTCTCATAAAATGTCTTTATCTTTTCATCATTAAAAGTACTCTTATTACTTAGTACAAAACCATATGCATAATTTCCAAAACTCACTTTCTTATCACCAATAGGACAAGGTATAACCTTAAAACTCTTTTCTTCAATCTTATTTCTCTCTAATAAGCTTGCCTGTTTACTCGTCCCTAAAAACATAGCACTTTCTCCTCTTATAAAAGCACTTAGTGCATCCCTATCTTCCGTAACTTCATATTTACCTTGAAATGGTTCAAGCGCTACTAAATTCTCAAAAGCTTCTGTTGCTGATTCCACATCTTGATAATTTTCTAGCATCATGTAGTAATAACGTTTTGCACATTCTGGAGAAGCACCTCCTACAGCTAGTGGTATTATATGTGCTTGTTTAAAATTAACTATAGTTTCTATAAATTCCTCATATGTTGTAGGATATGTCATATTACAACTTTCAAATATATCTTCATTATAATATAAGACATTTTCATCCCCCATAATTGGTAATCCATAGATCTTACCATTTACTTTAAAGCTTTCTAATGCACCCTTTTTAAAATTTTTATCAAACTGATGAGTAGTTACATATTCACTCAAATCCATTACCCCACCTATTTCTACTAGGCTTTCTAAACACTGTCTATTATCTACATAAAACATATCTGGTAATTTATTTGTAATGCCTGCATTAATTAATGTGTCATAATAAATATCTGTGTTAAACGTTGTAATCTTAAATTTTACACCTAATTTTTCTTCATCATAACTGGTATAAATACTCTTAACCATTGTTTCATCTAAATCGCTTGGTATCCAAATACTATATTCTTTTGTAGACGACTTTAACATCTCACTTGCCATAGTATCTTCATCTTGCATATTATGTACTATACTTAATAACAGTCCCCCTGAAATAACTGCGAAAGCCATAATAATCCCAATAATAATATGATTTAGCCTCTTTTTATGGTGCACCTTTTTCACCTCTTATGCTATATTTTTATACCTTCTAAATCCTTTATCTGAAAATTTACTGTACGATTATATCATAGGCATTTTAGAGGTGAAATAGCCTTTATTGTTGTATATTATTGTCATGTTCTACCAGTCAATTGCTGATATATCTTCCATTTCATTTTTGTATATTTCATATGGAATATATAATCTTATTTTAGTACAATGCCCTATAATCGTTTCGATATTTATAATATCTTCTACGTTTTGTACATTATAGATAATCTGTATTCTTTTAATAATCGAGCGTAATCCAAAGCCCGAATCACTATGTAATTTCTCATCATTCATAATATGTACTACTGTTTCTTCATCTATCCCCTTACCATTATCACGCACCTCTACGATAAAACGTTTTGATTCTATATCATTCTTTACACCCACATATATTTGTAATGGTTCATTAATTGTTCGAATAGCATACTTTACTGCATTTTCTACCAGAATTTGTAGAGTCATACGCGGCATTAAATATTCATTAAGATCCTCATCCACTTCATACATGGCTTCAAATAAATTAGGATTTTTTAATAAAGTTATATTTAAATACTCTTTTGCAATCTCTATTTCTTGTGCTACGGTATTTAACTCTCTTTCTTTATTAAGGCACGCCCTATAATATCTGGCTAAACTCTTAATCAGTTCTACTGCATGCTCCTTATCTTCTATAGCAACTAAAACACTGACACTATTTAATGTATTATATAAAAAATGAGGATTTACCTGATAATTAATCATTGAAAGTTCCAGTGCCTTTAACATACGTTCTTTTTCTTTTGACTGCCTTACTAAGAGCTGAATTCTCCGGAGCATTTTATTTAATGCACAACATATACTATTGATTTCTTTGTAATTACCACCGGCTTCAAATTCCCCCATACTCTGACTATCAGTAGCAATCTCATCTGCACGAGCTGAAATTCTCTCTAGTGGATAAATCACTTGTCTTCCGATTAAAAAGATTGCTAGGATGAAAAATAACATATTGATAAAATGTACACCCAATAAAATCATTTGCAGTGTGTTATCTTGTCTTTCACCTACATACTTTCCTAAAATCTTAGTTCTCATTTCATTACTTTGTAACTCTATATGATGATATTTATCATTCCATATTTGCTTCGTCTTAGCATCAGCATTACCTTTTATAATTGCTTTATATAATTTGCTCATTTCATTATTTTTAGGCAAACTAATTATATTCCCCTCTTCATCCACAATAAGCATTTCAAAATCAATTTTCTCTAAGATACTCGTTAACTTCTCTTCTAAATAACTCGTATCTACAAAAAGAAACAGGTAGCCTAATATGTCACCTGTTTCTTTCGATCTTATACTTCTTGCAATGTACATGGTAGGGGTATCATTAGGATATGCTGCAAGTGAAATATAGCAATCCCCTTCTTTTTGACGAATAGGCATTAAATCAAATTTCTCAAGAAATTCGCTTTTATCCTCTCGTATATTTATATTGCTTGTACAAACTACATTATTGCAAGAATCAGTTACATATATGGCTGATAAATTATTATTCTTCATTAAATACTTATGCAAAATAGTCTTCATGCTATTTTCATTTGTATTTAATGTATCTTTCAATGTATTTTGAACAGCTTCATCCACCACTATTTCAAGTGATTGTCCCCTAACTTGTTCAATTAACAAGTCTAAAATAACTGTTGTTCTTTTAAGTGTTTGTGTATCTTCTAGATATTCCTTACATTGTACACGCTGCATATTAATTGTCCCAATCATTATAGAGCCGACTACTAATGAAATTGCCATTATAATAAGGTAGTTTCTTATAAATATCCACCTAATACTTCTTTCTTTCATCTTTATTTCGCCCCTTAAACTTATCTATATAAGTCTGTGTTTACGTTTTGCTCTCTCCTCTATTTCCTGCCTAATTTGCAACAATAATTGCATAACAGCCTTTTCTTCAATAGGCTTAAGAATATATTGGGTGATGCCATATCTAATAGCCGTCTTAGCATATTCAAAATCCTCATACGCAGTAAGTATAACAATCTCTACATGCTTATCTTTTTCCCTTACTTCCTTAATAAAATCAAGTCCATTCATAATAGGCATTTCAATATCAGTAATAATAAGATCTACTTCTTCTGTTTCTAACTGTTCTAAAGCTTGTTTACCATTTTGAGCTATACACGTAATCTCAAACCCCATCTCTTCCCAATTAATAAGTTTTTGCAGTCCTAATCTAATGATAGGCTCATCATCTACAATTTGTACATTTAACATATTATCCCCCTAAACTTATTACAATTTATAAATATATTTAAGCATACCTTTAGGCACTTCTACATTTGATTTAGTTGCTCTAATACGTTCTAGTAAAGCTAATGCTTTATCTGATTCAATGTCTATATTAAAGAGCATAAGTAAACGAATCTCTAATAATTCCATATAAATATCATGTTCTTCTACCCATTGTTCGTAGGTCAATATATTTTTATAAATCGCATCAGCTATACTATTCATATTCTTCATAATCTGCTCAACCACAGTATCATATAGTAAATCTACAGAATTAATCTTAATAAAAGTTTTTGTAAACTGTAACATAAGCATACTAATAATGCTTTCTGTCTCTTTAGTAGAGAAATTATTGCTTAGTTTGCTAGTGGCAATCTTATTATAGATTGTATCTGTATAATAATGAATGAATGTCTCAAAGTCCCCAATATTATCATCCATTTCTATCTGGAATAATATCCTAAAGAAAAGATTCCATTGAAATTCTTCATTCATATAATGCATAATGTGTTGTCCTAAAATAGCTGTATGTTCATTTTTAAATATAGGTTCTCGTTCAAATTCAAGACGGTTTCTAAAATCAATATTACTTCTATCAATTTGTCTAATCTTCTCAAGTCCAATAAGTAGATTATTATTATAACGTTCAAGGTCACTATCTAAGGCATCTCTAAACACATAACGTACAATAGCTTCACAAGAGGACCTAAAATCTACAAGTACACCTAAGCTTTCTTTCATACGTTCCGCAAAGATGTCATAAATAATTTTAGAAATTAGTTTCTCTAACTGTTCCTCCCTTGTAGCATATTTCTTATTACCTTCTTGATTAAACTGATTTGATATAAGTAAGAGCTGTTGATCAATTGTAGTTAAGCTATTTTTGATAGACTTCATAATGTCCTTATAAAATTTATCTTCTATAATATAGTTATAATTTTTATAAATAATCTTATGTTCAATTTCACTCCAAAAAATATTAACTAATGACTTAATTTGCATTTCAAAATTAATCGTACCTTCTCCGGTAATATACTTTCCATCAATACGATAAATTTTCATTCCGTTTTTCTGCTCTTGTGGCTGCTTACCTCTAAAATCTAAAACGACACACGGATTTTTTAAGCTATAATAAAACCCCTCTTCTTCACACTTCTCAGTGAAATACTTTTTGAGTCCCTTATAAATATCTGCTTCATCCTCTATAAACTTACACCCTAAACGAATCCCTATAATATCTGGTACATTTTCAAATAATGCTTCCTTATTTTCATACTTTTGATAATAGTGATTACGAATAATTTTCTCTTTTAGACTTTTAGCAGATTTTACGCGAGATTCAATACTAATATATCCCCTCTTAGTTTCTTCTAAAAATGTTTCAAAAAACTCCTCAATCTCCTCACTGGCATTTTCCAACTGAGGTTTCATCTCCTCTAGCTGCGTAAGCACATCCTCTATAAAATCAAATAGCTTTAGTTCCATGTCCCTAGCTCCTTTAAATCCTTATCCTTTTTCTACTCTCTATCTTGTCCCTTAAGCAGTAATCTACTATCAATATTATACTAACCTATAATATAAATATTATTAAGAGTCTTAAATAACAAAAAAAGACCTTGAAAAAGGTCTTTTCTTTGTGTAATTAGTTGCTTTTTTAATTATTTTAATTCTAAACCTGCTAATCTAGCTAATTCAATAATAGTAGCTTTAGCAACTTTTTTACCTTTGTAATCAATAAGGTCTTCCATACTTCCATTGAAAATGTCAGCTGGTTCGTATTTTTTAAGTACAATTTTGTCATCATCTACGAAGATTTCTAATGCATCTTTTTCATTGATATCTAAATTTCTTCTTAATTCGATTGGTAATACTACTCTCCCTAATTCGTCTACCTTTCTTACAATACCTGTTGATTTCACTAACATCCTCTCCCTTTAAAAAATGTAATTTTTTCTCTCATAATATTCACAATATTTTCCATGTGCTAATTATAAAGTACCATAATTAGCAATTAAAGTCAAATATTTTTTTGTATTTTTTTATACTTTTGTAAAATTTCTTCCTACCCTAATATATAATATTTGTCGAATAATTATATGGTGCATATATTTTAACATTTTATTGTAGAATATACCTCACTTCAAATGTCTAATCTCGGCCTTTTTTGCCTATTTTTATATTCCTTTCATAAGTGCAACTTTTTACACCGTTTAAGATTTTACTGGTAATATGCAAATTCTTGTTCTTGGTTATTTCCATATTTTTTATTAGATTTTCTTTTATAAATATGTACATGTTCTTTTATATGAAGCATATATTTAGTAAAGACAAGCGTTATTTATTATAAGAAAGGAACATGACCATGCTAAATTATCTCTGGAGTTTCATGATTATATTTGCAGTCATTATTGCTGGTTTTAGAGGTGGTATGGGAACCATTACAACTGCTGCACTTAATGCTTCCGAAGAAGCTGTGACCATTTGTATTAAGACATGTGGCATTCTCTGTATGTGGATGGGGATTATGCGTATCGCCGAAAAATCTGGTCTCATTGATGCACTTGCGAAGAAAATGACCCCAATCTTAGACTTTCTATTTCCTAGCGTTCCTAGAAATCATCCAGCTCGTAAATACATAGCCACCAATTTCGTTGCCAACTTTTTAGGTCTTGGCTGGGCAGCTACTCCACCTGGACTCAAAGCAATGGTGGAATTACAAAAGCTTAACAAAGAGTCACATACAGCAACCAATGCAATGTGTATGTTTTTAATTGTCAATATGTCTTCTATTCAGCTTATCCCTATTACGATTATCTCTTATAGGGCAAGCTATGGTAGTAACAATCCTACAGATATTATTGGACCGTGCATCTTAGCTACTTACGCCTCTACATTCATTGCCATTGTATTTACAAAGTTCATGGAGAGGAGGTCTAGAAAATGAGTATTTTAGTCACTCTCTCAGATTGGATTATTCCTATTATTATTGCTGGCATTATCATCTACGGACTTCTAAAAGGTATAAATGTTTATGAAACCTTTATCGAAGGTGCTGCTGCTGGCATTAAAGTTGTACTGGATATTTTGCCTACTTTGGTAGGTCTTTTAGTAGCAGTAGGTATGTTGCGAGCTTCTGGTGCATTAGATGGTTTATGTCTGCTTATTAGTCCCATCTTCAAATGGTCTAAGTTTCCTGTAGAAGCTGTTCCTATCGCATTAATGCGTACCTTCTCTTCTTCTGCCACTACTGGACTTATACTAGATGTCTTTAAAACTTATGGCCCAGATTCCTTTATGGGGCGTTTAGTTGCCATCATGTTTAGTTGTACTGAAACAGTTTTTTATACCATGTCACTTTACTATATGACAATTAAAGTCACCAAAAGTCGTTATACTTTACTTGGCGCTCTTTTAGCGACACTAGTTGGCTTTATATTTGCATACTATCTTACATTATTTACTTTTGGCGTATAATTTTTGTCATATCATATATTGTTTTTCATTTAAAGATGTTATAATGATGATATATTATGTGCCTTTTACTAATGAAGCTTGTAAGGAGAATTTATTATGTTAGATAAAATAAAATCTTTAATATTTGGTTCCTCAGATGTTTATGAAAATGAAACATGGTACCACAAAAATGGAAAAGTAATGTATGAAGGTAGTATTAAAGGCTCAAATTTCCATGGATTAGGTAAATACTACAATGAAGATGGTAAGCTTTGCTACGAAGGACACTTTTCAAATGGATTTCCTGAAGGTGAAGGTAAGGCCTATTTAGAGGATGATAGCACATATGAAGGTGCTTTTCATAAAGGTGAACGTACAGGAATGGGTACCCAACGTTTCACAGATGGTAGTTATTATGAAGGTCGTTTTGTAAATGGTATCTTTGAAGGACGCGGTAAATTACATACAGCAGACGGCACACTGTTTGAAGGTAATTTTTCAAAAGGACAACTTCAAGGATATGGTACAGCACTTTATGCTAATGGGGATCGTTACGAAGGTAATTTTAAAGACGGTATGGAAACAGGTGAGGGGAAACTTTCTGTATCTGATGGCGTTTATGAGGGTGATTTACTCGAAGCTCTTCCTCATGGTAAAGGTTGCTTTACTTGGAATAACGGCACAGTATATCGTGGTGACTTCTTAGAAGGTCAAATGACTGGTAAAGGTATGATTACATACGCTAATGGCGATAAATATATCGGTGACTTTAAAAACGGCTTTAAACACGGTAACGGAACTTACCAAGAAGCCTCAGGTATGCAATACGAATGTATCTTCGACGAAGATATCCTTATCTCAGTACCTGAACAAGGTAATCCTAACGCAAATTAATATACATTATTATAGTACAAACTCCCAAAGAGCTACTACGAAATATATTCGCAGTAGCTCCTTTTTTCATTTCTAATATCCCACTACCCACTTTCATCTTTCTCCTTCAACGTATTAGCTATCTAAGTTATCTAATAGGAAAGAGGGAGTATGTACTGATGCCAATCTACC
>CALGWE010000568.1:0-1952 GCA_937935915.1 uncultured Clostridia bacterium | reverse complement strand
TCACTTTACTTCTTCTCAGCTCCCGAAGCTCTCTTTAAAAGATTACTAGATTTACTCTTCTTTTCATCGCGTTTCTCATTTTATCCTTAGTATTCTATCATAGTATACCCGTTTTTACAATATATCCATACAATCCATAAGAAGAAATATACTAGCTTATATCTAATTATTTAAAGTTTCATGTTGTATAAATTTAAAGGTTCTAATAACTAATGGTAAGTTTTCTCTATTAGTCCATATAATCACATACTGATAAGGTACACCATTTATAATCATTGGCTTCTTATATTGCACGACTAATGCAGCATCCCTATCTGTAATCAATTCACCTTGATCTTCTGATGGTATGATTTCTCTAGCTGGCTGCCCATCTATAGTGAGTTTCCTAACCATAGGATTGGTACCATATGGTTTATAAGATTCATTAATTTGTTCTTGTACTGCTGAATCTATATTATTGCCATTACCTTCAAAACCAGCTACTTCAAAGAATCCACTAGCGCCTTCATATTTATTATCATAACGAGGATTCTTATTCCAGCTTGCAGGATATTTAAAAGTAATACCATAATCATCACTTATAAAATCATCTAATCTGGCATTACCCATATTAGATATACTGCCTTGATCTAGGAATTCACTTTCTCTTTTATCACTTTTACTTACTTTAGGGCTTGAAGTTAATGCTTTTAAAACAAGTAGCCCTAAACCTATCGTAGATATTCTTTCATATTCCATATTGCTACCTCATAAAAAAATATATCTCTACAAATATGATATTTTTTTACTTTACAATATGTTCCCTAAAACTCCCAGTTTATACTTTATTTTTTCTTAAAGCTCATGCAGTCTGTTTCTGTATAAATGTCTACTTCTTCAGCACTTCCAACTTGAATTTGATTAAGGGTACAATGCTCATGCTCATGATACTGACAAGTATCTACACGGCAAAGGATGGCATCAATGTCTCCCCTATTTTGTGTATATTGAGCAAGGTTACTATAACCTAAACGATTTAAGAAAGTTCCACAACAAGTATCACAGTTTTGTTGTGCCCCTTTACCTCCAATGTTTACGATGTTTGCACAGCAATTTTGTTCTTGATTGTAAGAACAGTTTCTTACACTACAACTAATTTTTGGCATACTTCTAGTCCTCCTTGATGCTATTTAAAATATCTATCTAATAAGCCTTTAAATGCACAACCATGTCTTGCTTCATCTTTTGCCATTTCATGTACAGTATCATGAATAGCATCTAAATTTTGTTGCTTTGCAAGAGTAGCAAGTTCCTTTTTACCTTGACATGCACCATATTCTGCATCAACTCTTGCCTTTAGATTTGCTTTCGTATCTGCCTTTACGACTTCTCCTAAAAGTTCTGCAAATCTAGAAGCATGATCTGCTTCTTCATATGCAATACGTTTATAAGCTTCAGCTACTTCTGGATATCCTTCTCTATCAGCTTGTCTACTCATGGCAATATACATACCAACTTCAGTACACTCACCCATGAAGTTAGCTCTTAAATCTTCTAGAATTTTAGGGTCTACCCCTTCTGCCACTGCAATTCTATGTTCATCCGCCCATTGTAATTCCCCTACTTGTTCTTTAAACTTCTCACTAGGTGCATTACAAATTGGACATTTTTCTGGTGGTGTATCTCCTTCATGAATATAACCACATACTGTACATACATACTTTTTCATTGAATCATCCCTTCCTGATAAATATTTTACGTATATATTTATTATCCCTCTTTCTCTCTTTTTTATTCCACTACCTTCCTCATTTGCCCTTCTAAGATTACCAGAATGTAAAGTGATGTAAAGTGGGAGTACTCAGTGCTACTAGTCTACCTGTGTAGTAATTTGATACTGTTCTTAGTGAAGATAATGAAAGAGGTTTTAGGCGAAGTGTCCGAAGCCGAGTGTAACGGAGCAAGTTTTTCGC
>CALGWE010000567.1:0-3326 GCA_937935915.1 uncultured Clostridia bacterium | reverse complement strand
TAACTCCCCAGTTCCTACATCTAATAAAATTGATTCTTCCATGTACTCACTTCCCTCTCTATATTTAAACACATGCTATAAACTTATAGCTCGTATTTTGTGACATTATGCTCTTATATGTATCGGCATAAATTTCTATAAGCTTAACCCAATTCTATATTTTTTTCCTTCACCAAAATTTACAGAGTTTGCTTACGATGCGTCTCATCCACCACTTATGTTTACTCCCTATAGCAATAAAGATAAGTACTCCAATAAAATTTATCTAACCTTCTAACAAAGTGATAGTAATGTTTCATTCCTCCCCCCCTAGCCCACGAAAGAGTTTGCTGAGATGTGCCTCAACCCTATTTCTGTTTGTTCCCTATAGCAGTGGGGATAAGTAGCATATCAAAATTTATCTAACCTTCCAACCAAGTGAAAGTAATGTTTCATCCCTCACCCCCCTAGCCCACAAAAGAGTTTGCTTGAGGTGCGCCTCCACCCTATTTCTGTTGTATCTTCATAGTAGTGGGGGTAAGTATACTAATAAAATTTATCTAACATTCGAACGAAGTGAGTGTTAAGGAAATTTTATTAGTATACTTATCCCCAACCCCATGCACCCTAACAAAAAAAGGTCAGGCACATCCTCATGCACCCAACCCTTTCAATTAGTAATCTCCATTTTCCTGTGTTTTTGCACCTGTTACGATTGCAATACTTCTACTTACACCAAGTCTTTCTGCTCCTGCTTCTACCATAGCTTCTGCAGTTTGTGCATCTCCGATACCACCTGATGCTTTTACTTTAATACGTCCAGCTGCTACTTTACTCATAAGACTTACATCTTCAATTGTTGCACCACCAGTTCCGAATCCTGTTGATGTTTTAATAAAGTCTGCTCCTGCTTCTACAACGATTTCTGTTACTTTTTCAATCTCTTCACTTGTAAGGTAACATGTTTCTACAATTACTTTTACGATTGTATTTGGATTTGTTTGTTTACATGCTTTTACAACTTCTTCAATATCAAATTTCACATAATCATACTTTTCATCTTTTAATGCACCTACATTGATAACCATATCAACATCTGTTGCACCATTTAAAATAGCTTCTTTTGCTTCAAAAGCCTTAGCTGCTGGTGTTTCGTTTCCTAAAGGAAATCCTACAACTGTTGTAATGCCTACACCTGTATCTGCTAATAATTGATTTGCCATACCTACATAGCAAGTAGGTACACATACTGTTTTAAAACTATATTCAATAGCTTCATTACAAAGCTTTCTAATATCATCTTCCGTAGTTGTTGCTTTTAATGCAGTATGATCGATTAATTGTGCTAAGTCTTTCATCATATAAGCCTTCTTTCTCTTATGAATTTTTGTCTCACTGCCTATATTTTTACAGTGTCTTTTTAGTCTTTACTATATTATCATAGGCACATTTGTTGTACAAGCTTAAACTGTATTTTTCTAAACTCTTAATAAAATTACATTAATTTGCATATCTTAAACAGCTCGTCATATATATGTATTAGGACATCTTATTTAAAAAGGAGGGTACTTATGTCTAATCCTAAGTTTTTGGTATTTAAGCTTAAAGACCTTAAAATTCCGGTTCTCATTATCTTAGTTGCTATCCTACTGCTTATCTTCTTACTTTTTAGAAATAAAGCAAGTGCTCAAACATTTGCACCATCAGATACGTACCAAGATGGACAGTACATAGCAGGAATCTCTCTTTCTGATACAACAATGGATTTAGTTGTGCAAGTGACAGATGGTCAAATTACTTCTGTCTCATTAAATGGCTTATCTAATGACTCTACTAGCCTTTATGATGATCTTATCACAAGTATTGACTATGTAAACACTTATGTTACAGCTACACAATCTCTTGAACTTCCTGCTAATGCTACAACTTCTCCAGCTACCAACATGTTAATGGATGCGGTAAAAGTGGCACTTTCTGATGAGGCCAATGCGCAGGTTTTATCTACTTATGAAAAACTTGATGTATCTGGTCAAGACGACATATTTGTAGATGAATTTAGTGATGAAGATTATACACAAAACACAGAACCTGAAACAACAGATTCTAATGCAAGTGAAAATGAGGCTGCTGAAATTACACCAGCAGATGCGGATACAGATTTAACTGCTGCTTCAGATGCTACACCTACTTCTATTATGGAAGAAGACATTGTAGAGTAATTCTTTCTTTTTATATTCATAAGTGCATTTAAGAAACTATTTTAGATCTTCTATAAATAGTTTCTTTTTTATTGCCTTCTTTAAACTCATTGATATTGTTAAAGATAAAAAAAGATATCGCCCAAGCGATACCTTTTTGTTTATTTTAATATTACTTTGCAAGATATTCCTTAACAAAGCCTTCAATATATTTGGCTGTAGCCTCTATACCTAACATACTGCTATCTATAGATAGCTCATATAATTGTGTTTGACCCCATTTATTTCCTGTATAGTAGTTATAATAAGTTGCACGTTTTTTATCTATTTTATTAATTTTTTGCTCTGCTTTATCTTGTGGCAAATTATAATATTTAACTGCATGTTGTATTCTTGTTTCAAGTGGTGCATGTACAAATATATTAATGCATTTTTTGTAATCTCTTAAAATATAATCTGCACAACGTCCAACAATTACACAACTTTCTGTATCTGCTATCTTTTTAATAATATTAGATTCTAAAATAAAAAGCTTATCATTAATAGGTAGATCTAACATAGGTGCAGCATGACTTCCCATCATATAACTTCCTGAAACAATAGAATATAATAAACTACTTACTGCTGTTTCATCTACCTTTTCAAAAACTTCTTTGCTCATGCCACTTTCTTTGGCTGCTAAGTCTATAATTTCCTTATCATAGAATTTAATACCTAGAGCCTGGGCAAGTTGTCTTCCTATTTCTCGTCCCCCACTACCATATTCTCTACCGATTGTAATCACTAAATTTTCTGCCATACAAATCCCCCCTTGTACTGCTTATAAAGTGCCAATACTTCATATACAATACCTTACATGTATGTATAGAAAGTTAGCTATATTATATAATTTATTATACTATTTAATTCTATAATATTCAATTTAATTTAAATTTCTCCTTAAAACCTCTAAATTTTTAACCTCTTAAATCCTGTAATTTGTTTTCAGCACACATCAAATAAGACATAACTGCTATATCATCAATGCCTTCTTTGTATAATTGCTTTACATTTTGAGGTGTAATTCCACCTAAAGCTACTAAAGGTGTACTAATCTGCTGTTTTATATTTTTAAACCATGAAATACCCTTACCTTCTACGGGTTTACAG
>CALGWE010000566.1:0-3327 GCA_937935915.1 uncultured Clostridia bacterium | reverse complement strand
ATATCACATGCTTGGAGCTTATTCTACTTGTAAATTTAACTAGCACAACTCGTTACGTTATGATTATCGGAGTTTTGCTGGAAGGATTCTATTTTATTGCTTATGATGTATTACAAATCTGTGTTACTTGCTATAAATGACCTTTTCTCACTATTTACTTTATGTCCTTTTGGTAAAGCTAAACTAAAAATAAAACCTAAGAAAAGTAAAGCTATAATCATCCAAAATACAAGTGGCCCTACGCCAAGTGGTGCAAACATATCATAATATCCTTTAAGATAAACAACTACAATGATTGTAGGCAGGCCATATTGCATATAGCCTCTTAAAATTTGTGGATAAGAAATACCTTTTCCTGTATCTGCTTCTTTAATAAAGTTATCAAATCCCCATCCATTTTTCTTTACGCAGAATAATACCATAATTAAACTACCTAATGGTAGGATATTGTAAGATACAATAAAATCTTCTAAATCCATAATTGTGCTGCCACTTCCCATTGGCTGAATAAAATCTAGCACATTAAACCCAAAGATTGCTGGCATAGATAAAACAGTAATCAGTACCATATCAATGACAACTGTTTTTTTACGCTGCCATCCTGTCATTTCCATAGTCATAGAAACAATATTTTCAAATACAGCAACTACCGTTGATAATGCTGCAAATGTCATAAATACAAAGAAAAGTGTTCCCCATACACGGCCACCTTCCATGTGATTGAATACATTTGGTAATGTAATGAATAATAAAGATGGGCCTGCATTAGGTTCAATATTATAAGCAAAGCATGCAGGTATAATGATAAGTCCTGCTGTAAGTGCTACAAATGTGTCTAAAAGTACGACACTTAATGCTTCTCCTGTTAACTTACGTTTACTTTCTAAGTAGCTGCCGAAAATCTCCATAGATCCCATACCAACACTTAAAGTAAAGAATGCATGAGACATAGCTGCAAATACTACATTTCCTATACCATTTTCTTTAAGTTTTCCAAAGTCAGGTAAAAGATAAAATGCTACACCAGCATTTGAATTAGATAAAGATAATGAGTTAATTGCTAAAACAATCATAATGACTATTAGTAAACTCATCATAATCTTTGTAATACGTTCTACACCATTTTTTAATCCCAAGCTGCAAATACACATTGCCACAATAATTGTTACAAGTGTCCACCACACCATTTGTCCTGGTGAAGCTAACATTCCAGTAAATGTATCTCCAATTACTTCTTGTGATACCCCTGTAAGCTGACCTGTGGCCATGCGATATGCATAAGAAAACATCCAACCTGCTACCATTGTATAAAACATCATTAAAACAGTATTTCCTATAATGCCAAACCATTTCATACGATGCCATTTTGTCCCGGGCTGCTCTAAGTGATCAAAGGCACTTGCCACACTTCTTCGACTGCCACGCCCAATAGCAAATTCACATGTTAAGATTGGTAAGCCTAATAACGCTAAGAAAAATAAATAAATCAAAATAAAGGCTGCGCCACCATTTTCACCACATATGTAAGGGAACTTCCATACATTCCCCAGTCCAACTGCACATCCTGCTGAAACTAAAATAAATCCTAGTCTCGAGCCAAATTTCTCTCTTTCTTCCACTCTTTTTCCTCCCTGTTTATCCTACTTTTCTTATATAACCTCTGTATTTACATAACCAACCCCATTCTAAATATAAGCTGTGCTAAGCTTTATTTATTTTACTGATTTAAAGTGCAAAATACATTTTACATAAGATTATATAGTCTCTATTTTATCATTTAAATTATTTTATTCAATATTTTTCATTAAATTAAGTGAAGTTCAATATAAAAACAGGAAACTAACCATTAAATGTAGTTTCCTGCTTTTATATAAACGTAATATTTAAACATTACTTATCTTTTAAAAGTAATATTTTCTTCTTCACCTAAATAAACCTTTGTTTCACTAATTTTTGTTTTAGCAATAACATTTCCTTTTCTAATAGAGTAAGCCACCGGCACTTGTCTTCTCACTGCGTCATAGCCATTTTCTGCTGGAAGGATGATACAGTTACCTGGTTTGCCTACTTCAATGCCATATTCATTTTCAATATTTAATGTTCTGGCACTATTTTTCCCAATAAGTTTAAGACTATCATTAATTTGACCATAGCCCATAATTTGACACACATGTAAGCCCATATGAAGCACTTGAAGCATATTTCCTGTGCCAAGTGGATACCATGGATCAAAGATATCATCATGTCCAAAACATACATTAATATCTGCTTCTAACATTTCTTTTACTCTTGTAATCCCACGGCGTTTTGGATAAGTATCAAAACGTCCTTGTAAGTGAATGTTTACAAGTGGATTTGCTACAAAATTAATGCCTGACATCTTAAGTAATCTAAAAAGTTTATAAGTATAGGCACCATTATAAGAATGCATTGCTGTTGTATGACTAGCTGTTACTTTATGTCCCATTTTATTTTCATAAGCCTTAGTTGCTAACACTTCAATAAAGCGTGATTGCTCATCATCAATCTCGTCACAGTGAACATCGATGAGACGGTCGTATTTTTGCGCCAGGGCGAAGGTTTTATGCAGCGACTCCACGCCATATTCACGGGTAAATTCAAAATGCGGAATCGCCCCCACTACGTCTGCCCCTAAGCGTAACGCCTCTTCCAGCAACGCTTCACCGTTGGGATACGACAAAATCCCTTCCTGCGGGAAGGCGACGATTTGCAGATCAATCCACGGCGCGACTTCCTGCTTCACTTCCAGCATTGCTTTCAGCGCGGTCAGCGTTGCATCCGAAACATCGACATGGGTACGCACATGCTGAATGCCGTTGGCAATCTGCCATTTCAGCGTTTGCCAGGCGCGTTGTTTCACATCGTCATGGGTTAATAACGCTTTGCGCTCGGCCCAGCGTTCAATGCCTTCAAACAGCGTGCCAGACTGATTCCAGTTCGGTTGTCCGGCGGTTTGCGTGGTGTCCAGGTGAATATGTGGCTCCACAAACGGCGGTATAACTAAACCTTGTTCGGCATCCAGGCTGTTTTCAGTTATGGGCATCACGCCGGATTGCGCATCAATGGCGCTGATTTTTCCGTCCTGCAGATGAATCTGCCACAGCCCCTCTTCGCCTGGTAACCGGGCGTTAATAATTGTTTGTAAAGCGTTATTCGACACTGTTAGCCTCCACATGCGTCATTGCTGCTGTCGTTTTACGATTCAAAATCGGGTTAAGGATCAGATAGCTCAGCGCGCCACCTAATACCGCGTTGACCGGAACAATTCCCGGTAACCAGTGGCCTGCGGCAATCCCCAGCGCGACC
>CALGWE010000565.1:0-1592 GCA_937935915.1 uncultured Clostridia bacterium | reverse complement strand
GACTTCATTCATTGCATAAGCAACCTTATCATATTCTTTCTTGGTGCTTGCCAGTTCTTTAATGAGGCTCATCAGTTCATAATCACCATGAATTTCAATACCTGTTGCTTCTGAAAGCACACGATAAAATAATTCATCCGTTGTGGCTACATCGACTTTTACAATGCCTTCACCTAATTGAATCTTCTCAAGATATACATTCTTTACAAAGTCTAATTCTTTAAAGTCACTAATAATATCTTTGACTTGCCTAATATTTTCTAGATTATAAACATGTTCTTTAACACAATCAATCCAAGCTTTCTTTACCCAATGTTCATTATCTAGTGTTTCAACCCATTTAGGTAACATAAACTGAATTTCATTAACAGGGAATTCATAAAGAATCTTTTCAAGCAAAGTATGAATATCCTCTGTCTTCATTTGCGCTACATCCATAGGGACAACTGGTACATCATATTCTCTTGAAAGATTATTGGTTTCTTCAATGACTTCACTATCAAAAGGTTTCTTCGTATTATAAACTACAATAAAAGGTTTACCTAACCTTTTAAGTTCATTCACCGCTCTTGTTTCACCTTCTACATAACTACTACGTGAAATTCCCGTAATTGAACCATCTGTAGTTACTACAATACCTATTGTAGAATGATCCGTAATAACCTTTTTCGTACCAACTTCTGCTGCTTGTGAAAATGGAATTTCTTCATCAAACCAAGGTGTTTTAACCATACGTGGTACATTATTATAAAAATGTCCTTCTGCCTCAGGAATGATATAACCAACACAATCAATCATTCTTACTTTGACTTCAAAATCTCCACCTATGGTAATCATGGCTGCTTCATTTGGTATAAATTTAGGTTCTGTTGTTGTAATCATCTTGCCATCACCACTTTGTGGTAATTCATCTTGGGTACGTTCTTTATTATGTTCGTTCTTAATATTCGGGATGACCAGTGTCTCCATAAAGCGTTTAATAAATGTGGACTTACCTGTTCGAACTGGGCCTACAACTCCTATGTAGATGTCCCCGTTGGTTCTTTCTGAAATATCCTTGTAAATATCGAAATACTCCATCCTAACGCCCTCCTCTTCCCTTAATGTATGGGTACATTTATATATATTGTGAATAAAAGGTATATATGCGTAGAGAATATTATTTTTCACAAAAAAATAATGCAAGACCGAAGTCTTGCATTATTCATTATTCATCTTTTTTATCACGCATCATTAATGCATCAATTGTTTCCCCTACTGGTACTCTATCAAATAAAGCTGCATAAATTGCACTAAGGATTGGCATATCTACATTATATTTTTTCATTAATGCATAACCACCTTTAGTAGTTGGTACACCTTCTACAACCATATTGACTTTTTCCATAGCTTCTTCAATTGTAAAGCCTTGACCAAGAAGTTCTCCAGCACGACGATTACGACTATGACCACTTGTACAAGTTACAATCAGGTCGCCTATGCCTGTAAGTCCAGCAAAAGTGCTTGGCTTACCACCCATAGCAATTCCTAAACGTGAAATCTCAGTGATTCCTCTCGTAATTAAAGCTGCCATTGTGTTATCACCATAACCA
>CALGWE010000564.1:0-1428 GCA_937935915.1 uncultured Clostridia bacterium | reverse complement strand
TGAATACGGTGCAACAATTGTAGCTGTAGAAATCTTAGGATCATTAAAAGAAGAAAGTGATGAAGAAGAACGTCGTATTGCAATTGTTAAATCTGCTATTGCAACATTATCTTACTCAGAACTTGAAGCTATCTTCCATATCTTTGAAAAATTAGACGGTAGCGAAGGTTTATTAATCGCAAGTAAAATTGCTGATAAAGTAGGTATTACACGTTCAGTAATCGTTAATGCACTTCGTAAATTTGAAAGTGCTGGCGTAATCGAATCAAGATCATTAGGTATGAAAGGAACTTATATCAAAGTTCTTAACAGTGCCTTATTAGAAGAACTTGACAAATTACGCAAATAATTATTATAGATAATTTAAATTGATACGGAAATAAAAAGATGGTAGCATGTTCTACCATCTTTTTTGTTATGTAAATATAAGAAAGTCATAGTGACTTGATTTTTTCTAGGCATTTTTTTGAATGAGGATTTGAAATGGAAAATTTTTTGATAGAGATATACATAATAGGAAGAATAAGGAGCGTAATAAGACTCCATATCAATGAAAAATATAAATTTGTTCTTTGTGTATACATGAAAAACATAGGGTAGAATATACAAGTTAATAAAAAGCTTAGAATGCCTTCAAAAAGTTTGCAAAGTAAATAAGGTTTTGCAGAAAAGGGTAGATCATTAAGGACAAAACGTGTTTGGAAGTAAACACAAAAGCCGCCAAAGCTAATAGAAGCAGACAAGAATGCTAATACATAAGTAGAAGGTGTGGCTATAAAAGTTTTAGAAAGGGCGCCTACACCGTTAGAAAGTTCTAATATTCCTGTAAAAACACCTTGTATAAGAGAAAAGTGATTAGCAAGAGGAAGTTTTAAACAAGTTAAAATAGAATCAGTAAAGATGTGGGTTAATACTGAGAAGAAAATAATATAACCACCAACACATACGATTGTATCCATCCCGTTTTCTACAGCTTGTGTAAATGCAGGTGCAAATTGAAAACCTGAATGAGAAGTAGTACGGTTTAGAACGGTTGAGGAAACTGGTATTTTATAAGCAGTTAATAGAAAACTCATCAGAAGTGCTGACAGAATATGAATGAATAATAAAAAGTAACCAAGTTGTGTATTTTGAAGTAAAACTGTGCCCACAGTACCGATAATGAAAAGTGGTCCACAGTTGTTACAGAAGCATAGTGCTTTTTCACCTTGCTCAAAGGAGATGCTTTTTTGTTTGACTAAGCCAGTAATAATTTTAGCGCCCATAGATAACCTGCATATGCCAAAGACGATTTGTAATGGGGGAAAGGCGTTTGCTTAGTGGCTCTAACATATTTAACCCTACAAGTAGGTTGATTAGAATGATGAATGGAAGTAAAGAGGGCAATACCTTATTAAACCATAATAAGAGACCTTCTGTAGCAGCAGA
>CALGWE010000563.1:0-2249 GCA_937935915.1 uncultured Clostridia bacterium | reverse complement strand
AACGTGCGCTTTCTTTAGGGGCAGAATATTACATTGTCAAACCATTTGATATGGATACACTTATTAATCGTATTCGCCAACTAAAAGCTACAGCAGTTAGCAAAGTGACAGCACCTATTACAGCAGCTACTCAAGTAGCAGCAAGTGCTCAATTATTACCAAAATCAAAGGGGATGCCAACGGCACATAACTTAGAAACACAAGTTACAAGTGTGATTCATGAAATTGGGGTACCAGCACATATAAAAGGTTATCAATACTTAAGAGATGCTATTATTATGGTAATCAATGATATGGATATTTTAAATTACTAAACAACTTTATCCTAATATTGCAAAACAATATAATACAACACCAAGCCGTGTAGAACGTGCAATTCGTCACGCTATTGAAGTTGCTTGGTCAAGAGGAAAAATGGATACAATCGATATGTTATTTGGCTATACTGTAAATAATGGTAAAGGCAAACCAACTAATAGTGAATTTATTGCTCTTATTGCAGACAGGCTTCGTCTTGAAATGCAAGTGGGTTAAGCTTTGAGGTTCAAGGCTTTGAAAAAATAGAGAGACCAACTAATATTTTTGTTGGTTGGTGTGGTTGCGAATTTTTTAGCCTTGAAACCAATAAATATTTTTAAATAAGGCGTATAAACTCTTCTGATTTATTGGGTAGGAATTACCTCATAGAAAAGGAGAGTTTTTACATGTTTAATGAGTTCTTTTATCAAATTGAAGATTATTTAGTATATTGTAAGACGAAAGGATTATCCGAGAAGACTATTAAGTCTTATGAGCAAAGTCTGAGGCTGTTTGCAAGGTATTGCGAGGATGAGCATAAGATAGAAATGGCTCAAAAAGTAACGAAGAAAGTGATTGTTGAGTATTTAAACTATGTAAGAGATCGAGGAAAGTATACAGTAGTTGCAGAGGAATTTAGTAGAAGATCTAATAACCCACAGGGTAGAAAAGATTTAGGAAAGCGTGTTTCTGTCTCTACAGTAAATAATTATCTTAGAAACATTAAAGCCTTCTATACGTATTGTATGGACTTTCAGATTACAAAAAAGAATCCTACTGACACTTTAAAAGCAATGCCAAATAGAAGGAAAGCAAAAGAGTTTATTACAGATACCCAGTTTAAAATGTTATTAAAAGTATTTAACCTATCGGCTTATGTAGAATATCGCGATTATGTCATAACAAATCTATTAATGGATACTGGTATGAGAATTACTGAATGCTTGTTAATTAAGATAGAAGATATTGACTTAACTAAAAGAGCCATTTATTTACCAGCAGAGAATACAAAAGGGAAGAAAAGCAGAATAGTGTATTTTTCTAATGAAATGAATGTGTTATTGAAAAGATGGTTAAAGTATAAAGATATATACACAAACAGCGAGTACTTATTTACTACAGGTGAAAGTAAGCCATTTAAGAATGCAGTATTTGAAAAGAATTTCAAGAACTATTGTAGAAGAATAGATTTAAATAATGTATCACCACATACACTTAGAAACAATTTTGCTAAAAGGTTTTTAATGAATGGTGGAAACATATTTACATTAAGCCAAATATTGGGGCATAGTAGCGTTACAGTAACAGAAAAAGCATATCTAGACTTAACAGACGATGATATCAGACAAGGCTATCAACAGTTTAGCCCTTTAGCCAAAATGAGATATAGATAAACTAGGATATTAGAGTTATACAGCATATTGTATAGCTCTTTTATTTTGCCATTTTTCTTCCTTAACACTTTATTCATATTGTTTACAAAGGCCTCATAAATGCCTCAATAAAGACTTAGAAAGGCCTCATGGCTAGGACAAATTTAACGCTTATTATGTTCTTGTAGCGAAAGCACAGCACTAAAAAACGAAAGTAGGTAAAAGAAATGTTAAGAAACTTAAGAGCAGAAATGAGTAGATACAATGTACGAGCAAAAGATTTTGCAAGACTTCTAAAAGTAAGAGAAGCAACTATCTCAGGTAAAATGAATGGCAAAAGTCATTTTACATTAAATGAAGCAATGCAAATTAAAGAGGTTTATTTCCCACACCTCAGCATTGAATACTTATTTGAGATGTAGGAGGAAAGGCTATGGAACTTACAAGCAAACTATTAAATGAACACGCAGAGCTGACAGTAGAGAATGCCATTCTTAAATGGAAGATTGAAAGATACAAAAGCCTCTTTAAAGAAGTAATGGATTACCTTTGCGAAGAAGATGTATTGGCAGCACAATA
>CALGWE010000562.1:0-2249 GCA_937935915.1 uncultured Clostridia bacterium | reverse complement strand
GCACCAGCTAAACTTCTTGAAGAAGAAAAAGCTAAAAAAGAAAAATATGAAACAATGCTTGCAAGTGTTGTAGAACGTATTGCACACTTAAGCAAATAATTTGTTTAAGATAAGTTTTATAAATTGACATTTAAGCCATGCCCAAGATGATATGAGGGCATGGCTTTTTTATATAAACAAGGTAGGGGACCAATGAAAATTAATAGATTATTTGAGATTGTTTATTTACTACAGGAAAAAGAGAGTATAACGGCTAAGGTTTTAGCAGAGCATTTTGAGGTATCTGTAAGGACAATATATCGTGATATAGAAACATTAACCGAGGCAGGCTTTCCTATTTATATGCAGCAGGGAAAAGGCGGTGGCATTACACTTATGAATCATTTTGTGCTGGATAAATCAGTGCTTTTAAAGCCGGAAAGGCAGGAGCTTATAAGTGCATTAGAGGTACTTAAAGTTACACCACAAAATGAAGAAATGTTAAGACGTATGAGTATGTTTTTAGGAGAGGCCCAAAAAAGCTGGATGAGTGTAGATTTTAATGATTGGGGGAGAAATCCTAAAGAAGAGTTCTTACATATTAAAGAAGCTATATTACAAAGAAGAATTGTATCCATGAATTATTATAATGGGCAAGGGGAAAAGACAAAGCGTGAGATTGCACCTTTGCAGCTTTGCTTTAAGTATCGTGCGTGGTATTTAAAGGCGTATTGCTATAGACGAAAGGCTATGCGTTTATTTAAATTAGGGCGTATAAAAGATTTGGAACTGACTAATGCCCATTATGAAGAGTGTTTAGAGGAATATTTAAAAGAAACTTCGTTTGAAGTAGCCCAAAACCCTCTTGATGAAGTCATTGTTTTACAGATAGAAAGTAAGCTGGCTTACCGTGTATATGAAGAATTTGAGGAAGAACAAATTCAAAAGTTAGGAGATGGTAGTTTTGAAGTAATCGTACATTACCCTGAAGATGAGTGGTTATATAATTACCTATTATCCTTTGGCCCTTATTTAGAGGTTAAATCACCACAACATATAAGAAATATTTTACAAAAGAGTTTAGAAAAAATGTTAATGCGTTATACTAAATATGACAGCTAGTTGGCATATTTATAAGACTATAATAAACAGTGTTAAAGGTCATACGTAGGACTTCTAACATTACTTATAATTAGGAGGAAGGTTATTATGGAGAAATTTTGTCAAAGTTGTGGTATGCCATTAGAAGAAAGTGTATGTGGTCATAATAAAGATGGGAGTTTAAATGAAAAGTATTGTAAATATTGCTTTGAAGAAGGTAAGTTTACAGAGGATATCACAATGACAGAAATGATAGATTTTTGTGTACCTATTATGGTGAAGGAAGTCCAAAATTTAACTGCAGATGAAGCTAGAAAACAAATGGAACAATTTTTTCCAACATTAGAACGTTGGAGATAAAATAATTATAATAATGAAGGAGTTGGATATGAGATAAAAATCATAACAACTCTTTTTTATGCAACAAATTGGTGGAATTATTAGAAGGAAATGTTAAATGAAAATTAATAATAAATATAAAAGAGAAAAAATATATAAAATATGATATAATTTAAGTAATTTCTGATATTAAATTGTATAATATAAAACAGTGATTCGTGCCCATATTCATGATTATGAGCATAGGCATATAAGGAGTTAAGGTATGAGTAGATTATTAAATTTAGGAATTGATGTAGGTTCTACAACTATTAAATTAGCTTATTTAGATGAACAAGGTGAAATTGTTTATTCTAGATATGAGCGCCATTTTTCTGATATAAAGACAACTTTAGAACGTTTGTTAAAGGAAAGCTTCATTGCTTTAGGTGATGTAAAGGTGAAAGTAGCAATTACAGGTTCTGGAGCTATGGAAATAGCCTCACATTTAGGACTTACATTTATCCAAGAAGTAATTGCATGTACTGAGGCAGTACAAACTTATATACAAGATGTAGATGTGGCCATTGAACTAGGAGGAGAAGATGTGAAGATTACTTATTTTGAATCTTCATTAGAACAACGTATGAATAGTAGCTGCGCAGGTGGGACAGGTGCTTTTATTGACCAAATGGCAACATTATTACAGACAGATGCTATGGGGCTTAATGAAATGGCAAAATCTTATAAACAAATTTATCCTATTGCTGCAAGATGTGGTGTATTTGCTAAAACAGATGTACAACCTTTAATTAATGAAGGGGTAGCTAAAGAAGATATTGCAACTTCTA
>CALGWE010000561.1:0-8451 GCA_937935915.1 uncultured Clostridia bacterium | reverse complement strand
GAAGAAGAGCATCTTAAACTTATGAAAGCCCCTCCATCAGATCCTTTTTTAGACCTTTTTAAAACTTATTACAAAGCTACAACGATTAAGGAGCGTATTAATCTCAATAGACGTAACGCCTTCATCCCAAAACGTTACTTTAAGCATTTAGGTGAATTATAAAATATTATTTTCACCTAATGCATTTCTTAATATATGAAGTGCTGCATTATTTGCCTCTACTCCATGAATAGTACCACAAAGGTTTGAAAGCACTTTTGGTTTAATACCTTTATCAAAAAGTTCTAAGGCGGTGGCCATAACACTTGTATCTGTGTTAAGACCTGCTACATAAACTTCTTTTACTTGATTTTTTTCAAGTAATTTAGCAACATCTACTGTTAAACTTGTATAGGTTGATTTCATAATAACAATATCAGCTATATTCCCAATATTTTCAGCAAGCTTTGCATGTGGGCTGAGCATTGTCATATCCTTCATATTAAGCTCTGACTTATGTAATGAATCTGCTTTATTAATAAAACGTGTTGCAATTACTAAATCATAATTAAAGTTTTGTACATGCTTTTCAATTTCCTTTGGTATTCTTTGTGTAAATTCATTAATATAACCATCTTGTACGTCTACTAATAATAATATTTTCATTTTCTTACTCCTCTTACTTTCTTACATTTAATTCTTCCACAATGTTTCTGGAATAAATCCAAATAATACAGGTGCTGATGAACCATTTGGTAACATATATAATACTTCATTACTGGTATTTGCCTTAGCCATTCCAACAAGTGCTGCTACTTTTTGACTACTTAATAAATCTTCACCTGGCACATTAAATACTTTATTGTTATTCCATTTAAGGGCACCTAAATAGCCTCCACCTCTTGCATTTAATATAATACCCATATTATTGTTACACCTAATTTTAATATTTATTGGCAAACCGTAATTTCCTTTATTTCTTACTTCTTGCCCTGTTAAGGCATCCTTACCTTTCAGCCACTCCTCACTTTCTCGTCCTAAAACAAGTTTCGCAGGTTGTGTTAAATCATTAATATCTACTGTATATTCTCTCTTGATTACATCAAAAGTTCCTCTTACATGTGTACCATCAGCTGGAAGCACTGCTAATTTAGCTATATTATCAAGTTCAGATGTATAGTCCATAGCGACTACTGATAAGATTACTTTACCCTCTGCATAAAGATCTAACAAACCTGTTATAGTTTGATTTGGCTTCCATACGCCATTTAAACTACTATTATAAATACAAGTTTGTTCACCCTTTTTAATTACGTACTCTTTTGCGCTTTTACCCTTGAAATATGTACTTACTGATAACTGACCACTACTTAAAATATGCGAACTTGGTCCTATAATTGCTTCATTACTTACTGTAAGTTTTACAGGCTCCTCTTCTTTGGTAGTCGCTACAATCATAAGCTTCTTATTTTGCATGGTTGCATTGGCATGATGTACAAGTATCACTCCCTTTTTATCTAAAGTATCTCTATATAAAATACCACTACTTGGAATGCTTTCTGGTGAATTACTCATAATAAGTGTACCATTGATATCGGCTACTTCCACATTTGCTATACTAGATAAATCTACAAACTTATTGTAGTCTTTATCCACATACCCATCAATTAAATCCCCTTGTTTACCTTCATTAAACAGGTAATAACCATTTCTTACTTTCTGGTTTTCGCCAACTACGACAATGCAAGTGGCTTTATTGGACCAATTCCCTCTTTCATCTTGTAATTCCACACTTACTTCATACTTTCCCGATTTTTTAAGATACTTCGGCTTTCCTGAAATCATGCTCCCATTAGTTGTTAAATTTTTATAACGCCATTTCTGTCCTTTGATTTCTAAATCATTAGGATTATCTAATGTATATATAAACTCTATTTTTTCACCTTTTGCATAATCTGTCTTAGAAGTTTTAAAACTAGTAATTTTAATCGGCTTAGCTTTTGTAATAACAAGCTTTCGACTAGACCATAAGCTCCATATGTTATTGGAGTCTTTTACACGCAAGAAAACTTCATGTTGACCTATATCTAACTGATTAATAAGTGATTTTAAATGACTACTAGATTTTTTCTGCTGATTAATAATTACCATCCATTCTCTTTTAGTCACATTTGCACCATTTAACCCATAGCTTGTATCTACTATGGTAATCTCTTCGCCCTTTTCATAAGCTGGTTTAGTAAATTCAAATGCTGCAACAGGCAAACTTTCATTGCCTAAAACAATATTATACAAAGCAAAAAATAACATACACCCTATAATTATTCTTATGTATTTTTTCATTTTTTCCCCTATCTTTTATATTTTAGAGGTCATGGTCCTTAGAATATATTATTTTTCCTTAATTATTATACACTAAAATATTATTAAGCTGTATATTAATTTTATGACTTTTACCAAAAAAATACCACAACCAATTATAATAGCTGTATGCGTGTCTATTATAACTAATTGTGGTATTTCTATTGTTCACTATTTCATTCTAATAATGCTTACGTTTAAACTTAAGCGCAAATACTAATCCAAAAATTAATAATATGCTAATAGCTACTGCCATTATCTTATCTTCTTTTGACATTGTAGTATCTACTTTTCCTCTACCCATTATAGGTCCCATCTTATCGAAATTTTTCTTCATATCTAATAAAGATTCTAGAATTTTGTCATCTATATCTAATGCTTCAATCTGTTTTTTCTGATCATCAGTTAATGCATCTATAGATGTTGCTTCACCTATAATCTCCATAACCTGTTGCATTGTCTGCATATCTACATCTAACATCATATCTGGCCCTTGTGGTCCTCTACCATCTTCTTTGCCATTTAATGCTTTCTCATTATCGCCTTTTTCTCTGCCGCCTCCAGGTCCGCCTTTTCCCCCCATTTGTTGTCCCATTGCCATTAAGTTAATACTTGTTTCAATGTTACCATACTCATCTGAAGGCTCTTCACCTGAAAGCTGTGCTACTATACTCTTGCTACGATCAATACCATATTGCCTTAATTCTTTAATAGCTACTTTATACTCATCATAAGTATAAAAGGCTGTAGCATCTTCTTTTACATATTCGCTAATTAATGTATCTAACTTTGTAATTGTCTCTTCATATTTACCGCTAGTAATATATGTATCGATTAATTCTTGTAAATAGTTATGATACATTAATTTATATTCTTCTACTTCTAATAATTTTGCAATAAGTGGACTATTTTCCATAGTATCTGTAACTGGTGCATCGATTGGGAAATTAATAGTCTTACTAGCATCTGACATCATAAATGCTCCAAAGGCTAAGTTATAATCCCATGGTAAAATCTGAAGTTTTCCATCTTCTTCATATAGGTAGAAGTTATGTTTCATATTTCCTGCATAACTATCTAAGTTTACAAGGAAAGTATTGATTGCAAAATATTTAAGAACTTCCTCTACATCTATATGTTCTTCTATATCTATTCCTTCATTTAAACTTTTAATACTCTCAATTACTTTAGCATAATCTTTTTGTGTTGTTTTCTTTAAAATTGTATAATCAAAGATATTTGAATAACTACTTATTTCATCATCCTTATAAACCAAATTTGCACCACCTGATGAGCCACCACCACCTGGACCACCCATCCCGCCAGGGCCTCTCATCTCATTTTTATTATCTACTTGATTTATTTGTTGTGCCTCATCTACCTGTGATTCTTGATTCTTATCTCCATTTGTTTGCTTTAATGATATATTCCCCTCACCATTTTGAGGCTTCTCTCCACTTGGCATTTCAGCTGGTCGATTACCGGCTTCTCCTTGTAGCTTTTCTTCATTTGGAGGTTCTGGTCTATCTCCTGCTTCTCCTTGTAGCTTCTCTCCATTTGGAGGCTCTGGCCTATCTCCCGCTTCTCCTTTTGGCATTTCTCCATTTGGAGGCTCTGGCCTATCTTCTGCTTCTTCTTGTAGCTTTTCTCCATTTGGCCTCTGTGGTCTATCCCCTGGCATTCCATCTGGTTTTCCTCCTGGACCGCCTCCCATGCCACCTGATGTTTCTACCTTATAAAGATTTCCGTTTAAGCTACCAAAATTACGTTCAACAAAACTTTCTTCTAAACTTTCTACAGCTAAATAAACACCCCAAGGTTGTCCATTAATTGTAATATTGGCAAAGGCATATCCAGGTGTTGCAATACCCATTTCTCTATACATATCATATGAAATGTACTCTTTCATATAAGTTGCATCACCAATCATGTTGTTAAGCACAAATTTTTCAAGTCCATAAATATTTTGTTCTTGATATTCATTTACTTTAATCTTAAAGCTATATCTATCTGTATTCTCATCAGATACAACCATTGATAAAGAAGAATTTCCCTTAGCTCTGATTCCTACATTTTTATAAGTCTCATCATTAATTGTAATATCTGCTGGATAGTACTCTTCTGCAGATGCATTCTCTTTTAATTCTTCCCATTTATTTTCATCAATTTGAATGTTAATCTCTAAAACCTTATCTTTATCAAAGATTTTACTCATATATTCAGGTTGTGTAATTGCCTCTTGTTTCTCGTTCATAGGGGTAATTTTTACACCCACTGCGACTATTGCAATGACAAATACCATCGCAATAGCCGCTAGATAAGGGATATATTTGCTCTTAATCAAATTATCACCTTCTTAACCCATGTATTCGCCATTGTAGCTTACAAGTACTGCATTTTGTACACCATCAATTTGGCTTACTTCATTTACAAAGCTTGTTGTCATTTCTTTAAGTCTTACTTCAATAGTCATCTCAATACCTGTTTTAGCTGAAACGGTTTTTGATTTAATAACATGTTTTTTCACTGATTTTTGCACTCTTTCTAATACATCGCCTTCTGCAATTTCATCTTGGCAGTTAACTACTAAAATATACGGATTATCTTGTCCATCATGATTTACAAATAAGATCATTACAATACCAATGATTAATGAACCAAGTACTACAAGTGTAATAAGACCTGCACCAAGAATAATACCTACACTAATTGACCAGAATAAAAACGCAATATCAATTGGCTCTTTAACTGCACTTCTAAAACGTACAATCGATAAAGCACCAACCATACCAAGTGATAATACAACGTTTGATGTAATTGCTAAAATAATTAATGTTGTAATAAGTGTGAGTGCCATAAGGGATACCCCAAAGCTTTGTGAATACATAACGCCTTTAAATGTTTTCTTATGTACTGCCATAATAAATAATCCAAGACAAAAGGCAAGTCCTAAAGCCACTACCATATCTATCAATGAAATTGCTGTTAAATTACTTAAAAAGCCACTTTTAAATACATCACTAAAATTAATTGTTTGTCCCATTCTAAACCCTCCATTTATTTATATATTTTTACACGTTAACCATACATTCTACATAATGCATATTTTGAAACAGACTGTGCACGTCTTGTATTTGTTTGAATACAGTCTTGTATCACCTCTGGTAAAAATTCATCAAATTTCACTTCCAGTACCATCATACTATTATCAATGATTCCTGTTGTAACTACATCTTGATTTAAAAAGTCAGTAGCTTTGATGCCTGTTCTAATCTTTTTATCAAAGGTAATACGCACATTTCCTGGTTTATATATATATGCTTCTCTTGTATAGTCTACAATTGTTCTTGGCCTTAATAATTGATCTCTCATTTTTACATAAAGCTCATTAAAAAGACCTTTTGGTGACTGTCTTAAAAAATCAATATCACCTGCTAAAATCTTCTCACATTCTTCTGCTGTAATAGATGCACTAAGCTTTAAACATAAACCGTTTATCTTTGATTTTTTCTCTAGTTTAATGAAATTAGTTTCATCATTATAATAGCGAATACGGAATTTATCACGATTATTAATCCCTAATACTTTTTCATTAAGAATCTTATCATTGTAGTTATCAAAGTAGAGACTTCTAATTCTATATTCACCACCACTACCTGCATTAGTATCTAACTTTGCAATATGTTTTAATTTGCTTGTAATCATATAGTAATCTGACATATTAATGCAGTGTTTATATTCATGTCTAAACTTCATTTAATCTCACCTCCCATTGACTATATACAGTGTACAATCCTAACCTTAAATTAATCTTAAAGCTTTACCTATTTTTGATTTCTTACTCATTCCCTATATATAAGGAAGCTTTAAGTATTTTTAAGACTGTTTTAAGATTGATGAGCTAAAATAATTTTTATATAATACTATTTAAAAAAGAGTTAGAAGGAGATTTATCCTATGAAATTATTAGTTATAGAAGATGAAGTGCATCTCGCTGAAGCACTTGTCCAAATTCTAAATAAAAATAAATATGATGCGGAATGTGTTTATGATGGAGAATCAGGGCTGGACAATGCCTTAACTGGCATTTATGATGTGATTATTTTAGATATCATGATTCCTAAGATGAACGGCCTAGAAGTTCTAACCAAACTACGTGCTGCTAAAGTCCAAACCCCTGTTATCCTACTTACTGCTAAAGATGAAGTAGCAGACAAAGTTAAAGGCTTAGATTATGGCGCAGACGACTATCTTACAAAGCCTTTCGTTACAGAAGAACTCTTAGCTAGACTTCGCGCCCTTACAAGACGTAGAGGTGAATTAATTTGTGATGATACCCTCTCCTTTGCCGACTTAAACCTTAATTTATCTACTTATGAATTAAGCTGTCATACTAAGGCTATTCGCTTAGGACTTAAGGAATTTAGAATACTAGAATTCTTTATTAGTAGAGGGCAACATGTAGTAAGCAAAGAAGAACTCCTAGAAAAGGTTTGGGGATATGATTCTGATGCTGAATATAATCATGTAGAAGTTTATATTTCTTTCCTTAGAAAAAAATTACTTCATCTTCATTCAAAGGTTACTATTCAAACTGTACGTGGCGTAGGCTATCGTTTAGAGGAGGCTCTTTAAATTATGCTAAAGAAGCTTCGCTTACGCTTTATCAGTATTACAATGACCTTAGTCACTATTATATTAACGGTTATTTTAACCAGCATTTACTTATTTATGGCAAGAGGTGAACATATTGAGGCTACTAGGTTTATGAAAAATGTAGCTAATGCTGGTGCATTTCCTCTTGCCAAAATACCACCTATGTTTGAAAAATTACCACCTAATAATAAAACGAACCATCCTCCAAATCCAATGTTTTCATCTGATCCTTTTTTATATGCCAATAGTTTTTTAGTAGAATTAGATGAACTTGGTAATATTACATTACGTTACTTTTCTTCTGACTTTAATGTTGATGATGAGTCTGATACAATATTAGATTTTATTCAATTGGCACAAGATAAACACAGTCCACAAGGAATTATTAAAGTTAATAATTCACAAGTACGCTTTTTAATCAAAAATGAGCCACATAAACAAATCTTTGTATTTACTGACCGTAGTGCTGAAATCGCCATGCTTACAAGATTACTCTGGATTTGTATTTTCATTGGTTTCCTAAGTATACTTGTGTTTTTAATCATTACTATATGCCTTTCGAAATGGGCTATTAAACCGGTTGAACATGCTTGGGAAAAACAAAAACAGTTTGTAGCAGATGCTTCCCATGAACTCAAAACGCCTCTTACAGTCATTGCTGCTAACGCCGATGTTATTTCAGCTAATCCCTATGATTTAGTGAAAGACCAATCCAAGTGGCTCAATTATATTAAGACAGAAACAGGGCGTATGACTAAATTAGTAAATGATCTTCTTTATCTTGCTAAGCTAGATGATGAAGAAGCTTTAACACATAAAATGTTCTTCAATTTAAGTGATTCACTAATGGATATTTGTCTTCCATTTGAATCTGTAGTCTTTGAATCCAATAAACTATTTAATATGAATATCTCACCAGATATTGAATACTTTGGTGATGAAGGTAGGCTTAAACAACTGGGGGTTATCCTTCTAGATAATGCCATCAAGCATACACCCGAAAATGGTACAATAGACTTTTGTGTAGCATGGGATGCTTCCAAAAATAAAGTCTTAATCACTGTAACAAATACAGGTCCTGGCATACCAGAAGAGCATCATAAAAAAATCTTTGAACGCTTTTACCGCGTTGATAAGTCTCGAGCAAGAGCTACAGGTGGGTACGGTTTAGGACTTGCCATTGCTAAAAATATTGTTATGCAACACAACGGTACCATTCAAGTGATAAGTTCAGCCCAGGGACCAACTACTTTCTTAGTAAGCTTACCCTATAAAACTAAAGGCTCCAAAAAATTATTGTAAAATTTAAAAGACAGTACCCTAAATATGTTATACACATTTAGGGTACTGCCTTTTAAATTTAATATTTTATAAATGAATCGGTACTGTTAATATAAACTTTGAACCTTCCCCATATACAGAGATTACATCTATTTTTATACCTAATCCATATGC